>JBDSQP010000398.1:0-8274 GCA_039929755.1 Aeromicrobium sp.
GCTCATCCCACCGGCTCCGCAACACCGGGATCGACACCCTGCCCTCCGCAAGAGCCGAAAACACGCCACACTAGAACTGCTCACTCTTCGAACGGCAGAATTGCTCAATATTCGAGCGTCACCGACAGGACCTCTTCGATTTCTGGAGCGAAGGACTCACGCCCCGATCAGTGCGTTCAATCGTCGGCTGACCCCAGATACCCACCAGGTGTATTGGGAGTTTGCGGGCTTAACCAGCTCGGTGCCAGCGTCTGACACACTCCTTGCAATGCATAACGACCCACGCTGAAGGAGCCCGAAGTGGACCTGGAGTCCAAGTACCGACGAGCAACCATATTCGGCTTGATCTTCATCGTTGCGGGCATCGGGGTCACTATCGCTGGCGAACCCGGCTACGGCTGGATTCCGATTGTCGTCGGGCTCGGTTTCGCCGCGTCGAATGGATGGCACTGGTACGACGCTAGGCGACACATTGAGTAGGGGTATTGGGAGTTTGCGGGCTTGGCATCCGAATATGTGCACACTGGGTCTATGGCACCTGTCACCGTAACTCGGTCTTGTGAATGGTGGGGCTTCCACCGACGCATGCTTGTCGAGGTGGATGGCAAGCGTGTCGGCGGCGTTTGGAACGGGCGAAGTTTGACGCTTGATATCCCGGCGGGTCCGCACACCTTCCGCGCCTTCATGGGGTGGATTGGGTCGAAGCCTCTTGAAGTCGAAGTCCACGAAGCCAGCGAGACGCTCCTTGGTGTTCGTGCTCCGTGGGGGGAAGCCGTATTGGCCGATCAGGTATATGTGCCGATAGGCCCGATGGTCGACGGTTTCGGTCACTACACGGCGGGCAGACCAGATGAGGGGCTGGAGATTTGGGAATCTTCGGAGTCATCTAACTAGGTGTATTGCGAGTTTGCGGGCTTGGCTGAGGTGCGGCGAGTATGCAAGTTGCCGCCCGCTTTGGCGAGACGCAAAGTACTTGCGGACTATTGCCGTAGCGTTGTTGCGTGGTTCAGATCCCGATGATCGTTACGCCCGACCGCGATGACCCCGAATGCGCCAACGTCATGGTCGACGCCACCATCGCGGGACGTCCCTACCGCTTTGTTCTGGACACTGGTTCGCCACGTACTCATATCGTGGCTGACGAATTTACGGCCACGCTCGCAAGGTGTGGGACGCACGCTTCGTCCGGTGTCTTCTCCTCGAGCAGCAATCCGTTTGTGACACTTCCCGACTTAACGATTGGTACCGCGCCGCAGGGCAAGGTGGAAGCTGTCTCGGTCGACCCGTCCCAATCGGACGTGCGCAACCTCTTGGGCATGGATGTGCTCAAGAGGCACTGTTGGCATTTCAGATTCGACACACAAACCTTGACCATTGAGACAGCGCGGTCATTGGACGGGATGCGGACTCTGATCATGGACGCTGTGTTCCATCCCTACGTCGAGCTGAGTTGGCATAACGCGATTGCGCAATGCGTCTGGGACAGCGGCGCCGATATCACCGTCGTCGACCGCGCCTTCTGGTTGAAGCACCCAGGCATGTTTCACGAAGTTGGCTCGTCACTCGGGATCGACGCCAACGGCGTGCAATTCGAGGTTCTTACATTTGCGATGGCTGAAGTGGAGATCGGCGGGCAACTGTTCGCCCCGCATAAGGTCGCCGTTGTGGATCTTTCACAGGCCAACGCTGAGCTGGATCTGCCAATGGATTTAGTCCTGGGCTACACGACGCTGAATCAAGCGAACTGGCTATTTGATTTTCCAGCCAAACGGTGGTGCGTCACAAATCATGGCCCCTGAGTCAGCGCGCCATTGCAAGGTGGGCCTCTATGTCATGAGGTCACCCGGCACGCGGCAATATGACGCAGGCCGAGGGGTCAGGTTGGCATGCTCGTCGCTGGACGCTTGTCAAGTTTTGGTTCGACGGAGGGACGTCGTCGCTAACCTGTTGGCATGGAGTCGCCTGATCCAGCTTCTGCGCTGAGTGACGACGACCTGCTGTCTCTCAGTATCGGCCGCGTCGTCCGTGCCCACGCACGCGTCGAGTATGGACTGCGGAACGTTCATGGAGCTCTCGCGTCGCCCGGCGCAGATGACGATGCGGCCGCCAATTTCGTCGGTGCTGATCGCCTCGTAAACGAGTGCGTCGCACGGTTGCAGCGGGCGGGTGTGCGTCGTGACGTCGAGGAGTCCGGAGAATGTTCACTTGAGGCTGCCAGGGAAGCGAATGCAATGCGGAACGGCATAGTTCATGACTTGTGGTTGTTGGAGACCAGCAGCGAGGACGGGGTTCCTGCGCGTTGGAACACGTTCCGGGCTGTGCGAGGTCGCAGTGGAGACGTCACAAGCCCAGGGCCGAGTGACATCAGGCCTGTCGAGGATGTTCGAGCGGCACTAGAACGAGCGGCGAACCGCGTCTCCGGCCTGTTTATGGCCCTACACGAGGTCCTTCCTCGCTACGAGGAATCGCCAAGGCGCCCGGGGTGGACCAGTGAGCTACCCAGATACCTGGCACTGATGGACGGACGCTTTCGCCTTGCCCAAAATGGAGGCTGGGTACTTCATCCGGTGTGAGGTGCGCGGGGGATAGGTGCGTCGCGGCGGTCGCGGCGAAGACGCGCACCCACGCCCTGCCGTCGCGGCTGGTAGAGCGTCCAATCTGCGTACCCTGTTGCCATGGAAGCCATTCCGCTCGCCGCGCTGATCCCCGCCACCGTTGACCCTGACAACTGCAAACTCCACTTCGCGGTGTGGAACGGTGAGGAACACCCCATCGACGTGTTGAGCAACGATCCCGAGGGCTGGGAGGGATGGAACAGTTACCGAAGTAACAAGAACGACTTCAACCGGACGTTCATCTTCTCGCTGGCGCAGGACAGACACGACTTGACGTTGTGGCTCTTCGGCGGGATCTGGGAAGTGCTTGAGCGCGGCAGTGAGCCGCACGCGCGGTCATACAAGATTGTCCTTCGGGAGGACCTGATGGGTCCCTTCATTCGTCGCCTTTGCGTGCGGCTCGCGCTCGGTAGTCGCCAGCGTCGCCGGAAAATGGAGTCCATTCTCAATGAGATGACCGTCGCGGCCATTCTCGAGGAGCCGTTCGTTGGCGACCCGTTCCCGGGCCACGACAAGATCAACCATGCCCTCGCCGACCTCCAATTGGTCGTGAAACAGAACCGGCCCGACTGGCGGATCGCCTTGGAACAGATGAAGGGCGTGTACGTCATTCACGACCAGGTCACCGGGTCGCGCTACGTAGGCTCGGCCACCGGGGACACCGGGGTCTGGGCGCGTTGGACTTCGTACGCGAAGACCCTTCACGGGGGCAACAAGGGACTCATTGATCTTGTGGCTGAGAAGGGCGAGGAGTACTTCCGCGCCAACATGAAATTTGCGCTCCTGGAGTTCTGGTCAATGCGCACGGATGACGGGCATGTCCTCGGCCGCGAGTCCTACTGGAAGGAGGTTCTCCACGCCCGCTCACTCGGGCACAACAAGAACTGAGCGACTACGTCCGGGCCACCGCCGCTCGCGAATCGCGGCGCAACGGCACGACCGCGTAGACCAAGACCGTACGCGGCGGTGACCAACTGAACGTCGAAAGTATTGGCGTCAAGAGTTGGTACTACTGAAGGGGCTCGGAGGCATTGCGTGTTGCAATCGGTCGTCGTCTCGGCTCGTAGGTCGACACAGAAACTCGTTTGCAATCTGCATGGTTCGGCGCTGTGAACTGCCGATAAATGTCAGGGAACGACGATAGATTCTGCACATGACGAGCATCCTTCTGACGTGGAATTCGACCCGGGAGGGATGGGATCATGAACCCAGCTACGAGGACATGGTTGGCGCGATCGAAGAGGGCGATGAGCCGGAGATGGCTTGGTCCGTTCGATCGGCGCGTTACGTCGAACTTGGCGAGCCCGTCTATTTGCTTCGCCAGGGCGGCGATCACCGCGGACTGATTGGCTCGGGCACTGTGGTTGGTCCACCATTCGAAGCCAAGTCGTGGAAAAATGACGATCCGAGCACGACGACCTACGTGCCTATCAGGTGGGACACGATGCTCGTCGAAGAGGATGTCCTACCTCTCGACATCCTGAGGGCCAAAGTTCCCCAACAGTATTGGTCGCCCCAATCCTCGGGCAACCGAATTAAGCCTGAAGCCGAA
Organism: Aeromicrobium sp.; assembly: GCA_039929755.1. Taxonomy (GTDB): domain Bacteria; phylum Actinomycetota; class Actinomycetes; order Propionibacteriales; family Nocardioidaceae; genus JACMOZ01. Next base: position 4,168 of record JBDSQP010000398.1, read on the forward strand.
GATCCACTTGCTCGACTGTGGCAGTCGCACGTCGAGAAGGCGGTGCGTGGTTTCTGTCCCGCGTGCGGGAGCAATCAGGTGACTCATGTCCTCATAGGGTTGGTGCCCGAACCCCCCGACTATCCCTGGATCGAGCTCGCGGGATGTGTTGTCGGGGACGACATGCGCAATCGCCGATGCGAGTCCTGTGGCAATCGCTGGAACCGATAGGACTCAAATCCAACTGTTCAAAAACACACTGCCCGGTTCTGGCGGTGCCATCTGACAATTGATCGACAACGTTGAAGGAGTGACATGCTTATCGGCGCTTGTGGTCTCAACTGGGACGCCACCGTGTACGAATGGAATAAGAGCGCGGGCCGCCGAATTCTTGGTCAACGATCTGTTGGGCGAGGCAAAGTCGAGGTTGCTGACTTCTCGGGAAGCCGGTGCATCTACGTCCTCTACAAGGGCGCTGACATCTACTACGTGGGACTCTCGACTAGCTACGGTCTTCTGTCAGGTCGGCTGTCCGACCATCTCAAGGACAGGCATGCCGAGCTTTGGGACCAGTTCTCGTGGTTCTCCTTCGACGCGCCCTCTGAGGAGGTCGATGAAGACGGCGTGCTCATCTTGGATGATGACTGGGACTTCTACGACAAGCTCACCGCGAATGAAGCCATCAAGGACCTTGAGGCGATCTTGATAGCTTTGCTGGCGCCGTCTGGAAATCGACGAAATGAAAAGTTCGCCGCAGGCGAGAAATGGACCCAGGTGATCAAACCCTGAGGCTCTGACTGCGCATGAATTCAGTGCCACCCCGCGAGCTCAGACAATTCCATCTGATAGGGGAGATCAACGTCCCAAGGTCGAGGAGGTGCTTTCGGAGCGAATGTGTCAGAAGATCCCCATACCGTCAAGCATTTTGCAGGGCGGCCAGATGTTGCCATTCTCGAAGTCCGTACGGTGTGCGGCCGCTGGTGCTTGACCCTGATGAGAGCCTGATATCGATTGGCTCCCTGGGCTCATCACCGAGAGGAACAGGTTCAATCCTGACCCCACCATTAGTTGAGGGCAATCACAGCAGCGGGAAGCGATGGTCGCTGAATCGAAGAATGCATTCCATCGCGGTCGTCTTCGCTCACATGATCACCTAAGGGCGGCACCGGATCACACTGAAATTGGGCGCTGAGCGACGAGCGTTTGTCTCGATTCCGGAGTCGAGAATGGCCAGAGTACGCCCGTAGAGGGGTGACCGTAAGGGACGGTAGAAACTCATGCTAATTGTCTTCGTTTCCGCAGGTCAGAGGCCCTTTGGCGATCCTTTGAAACCTCGCTCCTAGGCTCATTTTCGAGTAGAATCAGAGGTGCAAGTCACCCCTTAGGAGCCTCATTTGGCAAAGCACAGGATCGCCTTCCAACAGTCCACTCAGGATGTGCTCCACAGCGACATGACATTCGTCGTCCACCGCGACCGAGAGAAGCTCGGAGAGCCCAAGATCAGTAAGGGCACGATCGACTGGAAGCCGAGGAACAAGCAGCGGGCGATCAATGGAACTGGGACAAGTTCGTCGAGATGATGGAGACGAAACTGTGATCGAAGTTCAGCGGATCGACCTCGCACACCTAGTCGATGGGTCTCACCTCGAATGCGAATGCATGGTCTGCCATCTTCCGCTGTCAGTGGTCCACGGACCAGTCGAGTGAGGATAACCGTCCACTTTCCTGGTCCCTACCCGGAGCCCGGAGATGAGACGATGCTGCTCTGCACTCCTTGCTACGAGGACTGGCGGGATAACGCCGAGGACGTCTACGCGATCGCTGGTCGGAGCCACAAGATCTGAAGTGTCGATGGTGCTAGTCCACCCGGCTTGAAGAGCATGCGCTGAGTTGCCTTTTGATTCGTTCGCGGCGACGACCCGTGCGAGATTGCGGATTTGCCAACTGGGCGAAATTCAGAGGGGCCACACAGGTGGGCTTGCCCACTGCGTCCTATTCGGCGTTGGGTCTCTGATGTGAGGGACTCAGCTATCGCCCAGGTATCCGCGCTCGAGCCGACGCCTCTTGCCGAGCTGACGTCGGACAGCGAAGGGCTCGCGTTCGGCGCGTCCTAGGCCGCGACGTTTGTGTGGCTTGCAAAGAGCGCAGCCCTTGTATGAACGGGACGGATGAGATGCGGACATGGGTCGAACCTAGACGTAGGAGCCGACATCAGGTAGCGATCGACTGAGGAAAATGTCGGCGGCCAGGGAGACAATTATCGAATGGAGGAGACCAGACTCGTGCGAGTGGACCGTGATGAACGCGGCCGACGACAGGTCCAGGAGATCGCCGTTGACGGCTGGCACATTGCACCGTTTCCCGCTCGAACGGTATTCGAGGATGGCGAGCAGATGATCGAGTACGTCGTGGCTCGACGTGCCTGGTTTGAGTCAATGGGCTACCAGACTCCGCCTTGAAGTGATCCTGACATCTGGCGGCTCTTCCCGCGGGCCACTGGTCGCGACATCGAATCCTGCTGGGTTGCCACTAGGAGGTGGGCCTCTATGTAAGAGGGACTGGGGCACGTCCGCTCTCCCGCACGGACTACGGCCCGGGCGGTGAAGACCAAGGCCGAATGGGATTCTGGTTCGTCGTAGGCGTTGTCCTGCTCTGGTTCGTCTACAAGCGCCGCAGCGCTGGGGCGCGACGCGTGGTTATCTTCTTGGCCCTCGTCGGTGCCGCGATCTTCGGGACCGACGCCGTCTCGAACTCCAGCTCGGTCCTACTTGCACTGGCCTACGTCGGCCAAGCGATTCCGCTCATGTTCGCACCGGTGCGCCGGCACGTAGCGGCCGAGCGGGACTGACGACCAACTCCGCACCAGAGGCTGCTGCACGATCTGGGGACAGTCGTCGGAGCCTTCAGCAGACACAGGTGATGTCGCGTCAATCTGAGCGCGCAGACGCGGCGGATTGACGCACCTCGCTGCGAGTCACTCATCGGGCCGTCGCTCGCTAGGAGGGCTCGAGGTCGGAGTGCCAATTTTGCGATTCGCTCAAACGTCGCAGGAGCTCGGCAACTTGCGACAGGATGGACTTCATGACTAGCGGCGATAACTCGGGCGCGACCGAGAACGAAGACCGCCCACAGCGTCACCGTCGGCCTGGCCCATCAGTCATCAGGTTCCCTGCAGAACCAAGATTCTGGAAAACGGTATGGGACAACCCTCGCGAGCCGATGGGTGTCGCGGTGGCGGTCCTCATCGCACTGTCCTTTGGATCAAATGAAGTCGCCTCGGGTCGTACTGTCCTACATCAGGCTCTGGGCGTGGTCACGGCCGTGGCCGGGATATTGCTCCTGGTTTCCTACGTTCTGCGCTTCCGCCAGACCGCCCTCGATGACGACCGTTGGTCGAGGTCACGACCCCGACGGACAGCACGTGCCTTGCTCAAGTACGCCTACGGCACCTTCGAGGCAGTTGTTTTGCTCGCGCTATTGGCTTGGGGACTGACCTGGGTCCTCGACCGGTTCTAGCTCCCAGCCCGAGATCATCGCGTCGAGTTGCAGCCAGCACGGCAACCAAACTTGCCTGCATCAGATGAGATCGCGGCGAAAGGACGCGGTCCGGCCTCGTCTTGATGGTGTGAGCGTTGCCGAGACCGCACCGTTCATGGCGCACTGAGACGACTAACGTTTGGTGTCTGTTTTCACCGACCACCGCAGGCGTGGAGACCAACCCGCGGTTCGGCGAGACTCGCCATCGCTGTCTCGACGTGACGTGGCGCCATCTGTTGACGGCAGATTCGAGCAGGGCTGGCCGCCGTCTAACCCAACGCGAAATACCGAAGCCAAAAGTACGCCCAGGTGATCGCGATCGTCACGATCGTCACGAGGATCCCGTAGCGGGTGAACTTCCAGAACGAGATCGGATGGCCATTGCGAGCCGCGATGCCAAGCACGACGACATTCGCACTCGCACCCACGGCTGTGGCGTTGCCGCCGAGATCCGAACCGAGGGCCAAGGCCCACCACAGTGCCTGCGCCTCGGATGAGTCACCGCCCGCCCGCACCAGGTCTTGAACGACCGGAGCCATCGTGGCGACGTAGGGAATGTTGTCGACGATCCCGGACAGCGCCGCAGAGCCG
>JBDSQP010000399.1:0-11342 GCA_039929755.1 Aeromicrobium sp.
GCTTCATCCTCGGCCCGCGCCTCGGCGAACTCGCCGCCGCAGCCGGCGAAGACCGCCTCCTCGCCGCCGCCGGACCGGTGCTCGCCCGTCTGCGCGACATCACCGGCGAATCGGCTCAGCTCTATCGTCGCCAGGGCGATTTCCGCGTATGTGTCGCTGCCGCCGACCGTCCCACCGGCCTGCGCGACTCAATCCCGGTCGGCAGCCAGATGACCATGAGCGCCGGCTCAGCCGCTCAGATCCTGCTCGCGTGGGAAGACCCCGACCGTATGAACAAGGGGCTCCTCAAGGCTGCGTTCTCGGCCGCCGAACTGTCGGCCGTGCGCCGGCGCGGTTGGGCCCAGAGCATCGGCGAGCGCGAAATGGGCGTCGGTTCGGTTTCCGCGCCGGTTCGCTCGCCCTCCGGCAAGGTCGTCGCGGCCGTTTCCGTGTCGGGACCGTTGGAGCGCCTCACACGCCAGCCCGGCCGGATGCACGCCCCGGCCGTCGCCGCGGCAGCCGACCGCCTTTCGCAGTCGCTCCGCCGCTCCGCCGACTAGCCGTACCGATCAGAGTGCGGCGAGCAACTGGTCCTTGCGCATGCGCGAATATCCGACGACGCCCTTGGCCTTGGCAGCAGCACGAAGCTGAGCCACCGTACGTGTGTCGCTCGACGCGGCAGCCGGGGGCGCAGTCTGCTTGGCAGCACTCGGCTTCGCAGTCTTGGCCTTGAGAGCCTTCGGCTTGGCCTTGAGGCCCACAATCTTCGTCTCCAGCTTGGCGACCTTGCGTTCCAGCTTTTCGACGGTCGACTTCAACTTCTTGACGGTTGCCTTCGCGTCGAGAAGCTCTGCCGAGGATTTGTCCTTCTTGGCTGGCTTCGCCTTCGCGGGCTTCTTCGCTGGCTTCGATTTCCCGGCCATGGGTTCTCCTGATGGTGAGTGGTGAGGAGGAGACAATCCCATAGCGAAATGAACAGCAGGAAAACAAGACTGCGGGCTAGAACAGGCCCGGTGACTCGAGGTTCAGCAGCTGGACCTTGCGGTCGAGGCCGCCTGCATAACCGGTCATTGAGCCATCGGCGCCGATGATGCGGTGGCACGGCACGATGATCGGGATCGGGTTGCGGCCATTGGCCATACCGACTGCCCTCGGTCCGCGTCGGTCGAGCCCGAGTCGCTGGGATATCTCCCCATAGCTGGCCGTCTCGCCGAACGGCACCTTGACGAGTTCGTCCCACACGCGATGCTGGAAGTCGGTGCCTTGCGCAGCGAGCGGCAGGTCGAACGTTGTCCGCTCCCCCGCGAAATACTCCCTGAGCTGCCGCTCGGCGGCGTCGAGCGTGGCGTTGTCGACCCGCTCTCCTTCGACAGCAGCGTCGAAGTCGATCGCCACGAGCTTGTCGCCGTCGGCGTGAAGCCGCAAGCCGCCGATCGGCGTATCCATCCAACGTGTGGTCATGATGCACTCCTTTTGGGTGAGGCGTTCAAGAGTTCGGCGCTCGCCCGCCACATATACATGGCGGCGTACGAACGCCAGGGCCGCCAGCGCTCGGCGTCCCCGACCGTCAGGCCAAGGGCGTCGAGCACCCGACGGATGATGAGGTCGGTTTCGAGAAGAACGTCGGGATTGGCGAGTGCACGCATGCTGATGTAGTCGGCCGTCCAGGGTCCGATGCCAGGCAGCGCGATCAGCTCGGCACGGGTTGCTTCGCGATCTGCGCCGGGGTCGAGATCGATCTTGCCGTCAGCGACGGCTTGCGCGAGGCCGATCAGCGCGCGGGCCCTTGAGGTGGGCATGCTCAGCGTTGTCGGTTCGGCTTCGGCCATTACTTCGGGCGACGCAAATGCGTGGGTCAATCCGTGTTCTGCAGCGAGCTCGAAGCCGACCGGCGTGCCATAGGTCTGCGCGAATCGCCCAAGAATCGTGCGGGCGCCGGCGACGGAGACCTGCTGGCCGACGATCGCACGCACTGCAACTTCGAAGCCGTCCACCTGACTGGGCAACCGAAGTCCCGGCGCAGCCGCAACGAGAGGCTCAAGGATCAGATCGGCCGACAGCACATCGGCAATCGAGATCGGATCGGCATCGAGGTCGAGGAGGTTGCGGCAACGCTCGACGGCGACGGCCGTGTCGCGAAGATCCTCGAGCTCAAGCTCGCAATCGACGTGGTCGTCGTGAAGCGTCAACTGGACGACGCCAGTGCCATGCGTGAGTGATATAACCCGGGCATAGACATCACCGTCGACATGCTCAACTCCGCTGATCGACCTTGTCCCCAGGAAGTCGAGCAAACCCTGCTTGTGGAACGGTTGACGCACGGCCAGCCTCAACGAGAGGCGCCCTGTCGTACCGGTGTTGTGCAGTCCCCGCATCTCGGTCGGCGTCCGGTCATAGACCTGCCGGATCGAGTCGTTGAACTGGCGGATCGAAGAAAAACCTGAGGCGAACGCGATGTCGGCCATCGGCATAGCGGTCGTCTCGATCAGCACACGCGCCGTCTGGGCGCGACCGCTTCGGGCAATCGCCAACGGTCCCGCCCCGAGTTCGTCGGTCAGCATCCGGTTGACGTGTCGCTGGCTGTAACCGAGGCGACTCGCAAGACCGTCAACGCCTTCGCGTTCGACGACGCCGTTGCGAATCATCTTCATGGCGCGCCCGACGGCATCAGCACGCACGTTCCATTCGGGTGAGCCGGGTGTCGTGTCCGGCCGGCAGCGCCGACATGCCCTGAACCCCGCCTCGTGAGCGGCAGCGGCGGTCGCGTAAAAGAGGACATTCTGCGGCTTGGGAGTCACCGCCGGGCACGAGGGCCGGCAATAGATGCCGGTCGTCTTGACGGCCGTGAAGAACACGCCGTCGAAACGGGCGTCGCGTGACTTAACCGCCCGGTAGCAACGTTCGTGGTCTTGGATCATGTGTCCATCATGGCGGACACAAGTGACAGTTTCTAGCGGTTTTCGGACGCGTAGGTTTTAGCCCTGAATGGCGCCGACAATCGTGCCCATGATGCCGAGTCCGATGACGAGATACGCGCTGTTGATGAGCCAGAACCGAACCGATCGACTCTCGTAGGAGTAGTTCTGCGCGAGGATGGCGGCGCCGATGCCGGAGCCCGTGCCCGCTCCGACCTTGAGGCCGTACGATGTTCCAGCCTCGCCGATGAGTTTGGACAGCGTGAAGCCGATAACGATGCTCGCCAGGATTGACAAGGCGAACTGCTTGGCCATGGGGTTGGCACCTTGGGCCTGCTCCTCAGTGATTCCCATTTCGGCGCGCCAAAGCTTGCCGAAGAGAACGGTGTACCAAATGCCGCCGAGGGCGAAGAACGACAGCGCCGCAAGGGGGACCGCGATAATCCAGTGATGGCTCATATTTCGGAGGGTACTACCGCGAAAGCCTCAAAAATTGGAAATACCCGGACCGAAGTCCGGGTATTTTCGGCGAGAATTTCACTCGCCTGCTTGGTAGCCCCGACGGGATTCGAACCCGCGCTACCGCCTTGAGAGGGCGGCGTGCTAGGCCGCTACACAACGGGGCCAAGCGTCTGAAAACCCTCTAAGGCTAAGCCTCGAAGGGTTTTCGCTGGGGTACTAGGACTCGAACCTAGAATGGCGGTACCAGAAACCGCTGTGTTGCCAATTACACCATACCCCAATGGTTCAGACAGGGCCTGAACCAAGAGATGACTCTATCGGAGTCGCTCCGCGCTTCCCAACTCGGCCCGCGGATCTCTGGGGTCGAGTCCGGACCATTCCGCAGTCAAATCGCGGACTGTCGAGTCCAAGGGGACGTACTTCACCAAGGCACAGTTGCGGCGGATGAGTTCCTCGCCGACTACGTCACCGGTTCGCCTGTCGATGGCAGTGCGCCACAACTCGTTTCGCCGAAAGTATTCGGTCCCCAAACTCAGGAATTCCTCGTCGCGCGCCGACACCCGATATGAATGCGCCGGCACCTCACTGGCCCGAAGTTCGCCTTCGAGGTAACGATCGCCGACTGCGACGTGCAGGGAGAAACTCAACTCCGTGTCATTTCGAAAACACAGGTCGACATAGTTGTAGACGATTGAGCATCCGCTCCCCCAAGGCAGCACACGGCCATTGTCGGGGAACGGATCAAAACTGTGTTCCGAACGCTCGGTGATCGTGAGCGGACTGTGCAACGCCATCCAGTGCACGAGATTGGCCAACTGGCAGATGCCACCGCCGATCCCGGCACGGGCGTCGCCATTGGACAGGCGCATGCCCTCGACGTAGCCCTTGCGCCGCGTGCAGTTCCCGACCAACCGGTTGAACGAGAAATACTCCCCGGGTCGGATGACAACCCCATCGAGTCGAGCCGACGCCAATCGCAAATTGACGACCTTGCCATCCTGCAGACCCATTTCTTCGGGCTCGAGTTCGCGGCGCAGCAACGAGTTGTGCCGGCTGATTCGTACGAACTCCGGCGCCCCGCGCTGCCGTGCGAGTGGCTCACGCCTGCGCATCCACAACAGGCGGCGCCGGAATCTGTGCACCCTCACGGCAACCGGAAAGAGCCAGGGATGGCGTTCGGTCAGGCGTTGCCTTCGCACGACAAATCTATCGATCTGATGGCGAAGATCATCTGTCACGTTTTCGTCCCATGAAGTGTTGGACAAACGATCCTACGAAATCAGCACCCTGTCCAGACGATCCAGCGACTTGCCCCGGCCGAGCAATTCGAGCGACTCAAACAAGGGTGGCGAAATGCGGCTGCCGGTGATGGCAACGCGTACGGGTCCAAATGCCAGTCGTGGTTTGAGACCGAGCCCGTCGATCAGCGCCGAACGCAACGCAGCCTGGATGGATTCTGTGTCCCACGACCCGAGTGCGTCAAGCGCCTCGTGAGCTGCGCGCACGGTCGCCACGCCCGCCTCGTCGAGATTTTTGGCCCTGTCCGCTTCATCGATCGCGAAGTCTTCATCGGCGATGAACAGGAAGCGCAGCATGTCGATTGCCTCGGGCAACAACGTCATACGTTCGTGGACGAGCGGAGTAGCCTCAGCGAGCTTGGCGAGTTGTTCGGGGGTCGGGGGGTCGGCCAACAGCCCGGCCTTCTGGAAGAAGGGTACGAGCCTCGCCTGCAGGTCCTCGACCGCGAGTTCACGGACGTGCGAACCGTTGATGGCTTCGCACTTCTTGATGTCGAAGCGCGCCGGATTAGGATTGACCCGGCCGATCTCGAAGGCCTCGACCATCTCGGTCATGCTGAAGACGTCGCGGTCATCGGCGATCGACCAACCGAGCAGAGCAAGGTAGTTGAGCAGGCCTTCGGGGAGGAAACCCAGGTCGCGGTAGCCCAGCAGGTTGGACTCCGGATCGCGCTTGGAGAGCTTCTTGTTGCCGGCGCCGGTGACATAAGGAAGGTGAGCGAACTCGGGCGTGAAGCCGCCGCCGACGCCAATCTCGGCGAACGCTTCGTACAACGCGATCTGGCGCGGGGTCGAACTCAACAGGTCTTCGCCGCGGAGAACGTGGGTGATGCCCATGAGCGCGTCATCGGTCGGGTTGGTGAGTGTGTAGAGCGGATGACCGTTGGCGCGAACAAGCACGTAGTCCTGCACGTTTTCGGCGCCGAACGTGATGTCGCCCCGCACGAGATCGGTGAACGTGATGTCGTTGTCCGGCATACGGAAGCGTGTGACAGACGAACGGCCCTCTGCCTCGAAGGCGGCGCGTTCTTCGCCGGTGAGATTGCGGCACTGACCGTCATAACCGCTCGGGCGTCCGGCGGCGCGTGCCGCGTCGCGACGATGCTCGAGCTCGGCAGCGGTGCAGTAACAGGGGTAGGCCTTGCCGGCGCCGACGAGTTTGGCGGCGACATCGGCATAGATGTCCATACGTTCGGACTGGCGGTAGGGGCCGTGCGGGCCGCCGATCTCTGGGCCTTCGTCCCAGTCGAGACCGAGCCAACGCATGACATCGATCAGGGTCTTGTAGGACTCTTCGCTGTCACGGGAGGCATCTGTGTCCTCGATGCGGAACACGAACGTGCCCTGGTGATGGCGGGCGAACGCCCAGCTGAACAGTGCAGTGCGGGCCATGCCGACGTGGGGGTTGCCCGTCGGAGACGGACAGAACCGCGCTACTACGGGTCGGGTGTTGGATTCAGTCACGCGAAACAACCTTGTTCGTCAGAGTGCCGATGCCCTCGATCGTCACGCTGACTTCGTCGCCGACCACCATGGGGCCGACGCCGTCGGGCGTACCGGTGAGGATGACATCGCCGGGAAGGAGCGTCATGAAGGACGAAACGTATTCGATGACCATTGCCACCGAAAACACCATGTCGGAGGTGCGGCCGCTCTGCTTGAGCTCGCCAGCCAGGTGCGTCTCGACCAGTTTGTCGGCCGGATCGAAATTGGTTTCGATCCACGGGCCGAGCGGGCAGAACGTGTCGAACCCCTTGGCGCGCGCCCACTGGCCGTCTTTGGCCTGCAGATCGCGCGCGGTCACGTCATTGGCGACCGTGTAGCCAAAGATCACCTTGTCGGCATCCTCTGCAGAGATGTCACGGCAGATGCGGCCGATGACGACAGCGAGTTCGCCTTCGTAGTGGACGTTCTCGCTCTGCGTCGGATAGAAGATCGGCTCGCCGGGTCCGATGACGCTCGTGTTGGGCTTGAGGAAGATCAGCGGTTCGGCCGGGACCTCTCCACCCATTTCGGCAGCATGCTTGGCGTAGTTCTTGCCGACGCATACGACCTTGCTGCGAGGTATGACCGGGGCCAGCAGGCGCACATCTCCCAGCGGCACTTTTTGGCCGGTCAACTTGAAGCCGGCATACAAGGGATCACCGGTCAGTACGGCAATCATCGGGACACCGTCGTCCTCGCCGATTACGCCGAATTTGGGGTCATCATCACTGGCAAATCTCGCTACACGCACAACGAACAGCCTATCGGTGACGTGGGCGGACGCCTCAGGCAGAACCGTAGCGACGGTTGCGGGCGGCATATTCCTCGATCGCCGCCCACAAAGCGCGGCGGTCGACATCGGGCCAGGCGATGTCCGAAAACACCATCTCGGCGTATGCCGACTGCCAAAGCAGGAAGTTGCTGGTGCGCTGCTCCCCCGACGTACGCCAGAACAGGTCGACGTCGGTCATGTCGGGCTCGTCGAGAAAGCGTGCAACGGTGCGTTCATCGATGCGAGAGGGATTGATCCGGCCGGCGACGGCTTCGCGGGCGATCGCGGCGACTGCGTCGGCGATCTCGGCCCTGCCGCCGTAGTTGACGCACATCGTGAGTGTCAGGACGTCATTCTTCTTGGTGAGTTCCTCAGCGGTTTCGAGCTCTTTGATGACGCTCCGCCAAAGACGCGGGCGTCGCCCTGCCCAGCGCACCCGGACGCCAAGCTCGTGCATCTCGTCGCGGCGGCGACGTATGACGTCACGGTTGAAGCCCATGAGGAAGCGCACCTCATCGGGCGACCGCTTCCAGTTCTCGGTCGAGAATGCGTAGGCCGACACGGCTTTGACGCCGATCTCGATCGCACCTTCGACGACGTCGAAGAGAGCGGCTTCGCCCATTTCGTGTCCCGCCGTCCGGGGCAGTCCACGGGCCTTGGCCCACCGACCGTTGCCATCCATGACAATCGCCACATGCTTGGGCACCTGATCAAGCGGCAAATCGGGGGGTGAGGATCCTGAAGGATGCGGGTGAGGAGGTCTTGGACCGCTTGCGCGATTGATCACTAGCGGTCCACGTGTCCGAGCGAACGCAGTCCGCGCTCGAGATGCCAGGAAAGGTAGGCGCCGACCATGCTGCTGGCTTCGCGACGCGACCGGTCGTCGGCCTGCATCGCCGTCGCCCAGTCACCGCTGAGCAGCGCCGCGAGGAGGCTGACCGTGAACGGCGAAGGACTCGCCGAGCCGGGAACTCGGCAGGCGTCACAGAGCATGCCGCCAGATGGAGCGTGGAAATTGCGATGGGGGCCCGGCGTGCTGCATTGGGCGCACTCGGAGAACGTCGGGGCGTAGCCCGCGATCGACAAGGCACGCAACTGGAACGAGTCGAGGATCAGGCCGGGATTGTGCAGCCCACCGGCAAGTGCACGCAACGCACTGACGAGGAGGAGGTATTGCTGGATGGCGGGTTCGCCGTCCTCCAGCACAAGACGCTCCGCCGTCTCGAGCATCGCGGTGCCGGCGGTGTAAGCCGGGTAATTGCCGCCGAGGTCTTTGGCGAAGGGCGCCAGCGTCACGACCTGCGTGATGATGTCGAGGCTGCGTCCCTCGGCAAGCTGAACGTCAACGTTCATGAACGGCTCGAGTCGCCCGCCGAACCGCGAGTTGGTCTTGCGTACGCCCTTGGCGACCGCGCGAACAATGCCGCGATCGCGCATGAGCAGCGTGATGATGCGATCGGCCTCACCCAGTTTTTGGATGCGCAGGACGACAGCCTGATCGCGATAAAGACTCACCTCTCCATTGTGCCGTGAACGGGTGACATCGGTGAGCCTGACACCGTCGGTCAACTTAGAAATACCTCCGGCTCACTCCCGGCGGCGACCCGGTTCGACATCCACGCCGTAGCGATCGGCGCAAAACGCTCGAAGGCGTTCGGAGAGCTCGGACAGCGTGTCCACGGCGTGATGAGTGGAGTCCCAGGCCGCGTACAGGCGGATGGAAAGTTGGCCCCGCTTCGTCATGATGCGAAGCGGATGAAGCCCGAATCGGGGATCGTCGGAGACAACCGCCACACCCCGACCCGCCGCGGCGAGCGCCTGGGCAACCTGCGCATTACTGCATTCGAGAACTTCCCCCACCGACACCTGGAAATCGTCGAGGGCACGCGACACGATCACACGCGGTTTGAACTGGGGTGCCATCAGGATCAACGTTTCCTCGGCCAACTCCGCGAGGGTGATCTGCTCCTTGGAAGCCCAACGGTGACCGGCGGGCACATATGCCCAGATCGGCAGCACAGCCAGCGCAAGGCTCGCGAGCGGTCTGCGTGGCGGCTCGGTCATGATCGCTAGGTCTGCGCCGAGGATGAGCCTGGATTGGTCCTGCGAAGGCTCCGATTCGAACACCGTCGGGATGGGATCATCGGGCCCGAGAGTCGCCAGAAATGGGGCGATGACGTCTGTGAGAGTCGTCGTGGGGGCTGCGATCGTCAGGCGTTCCAGCCTTCCTGCCGCAATCGTCTCGGCCGCCAGCTGGGCCGAATCGGCCCGGACAAGGAGGTCCCGCGCAATGGGCAGGAACTGTCTGCCCGCCGCACTGAGACTCAACTTCCCGCCGCCGCGAACGAAGAGTTCAACCGAAAGACTCTTCTCCAACTGGCGCAATTGCCGAGACAGCGAAGGCTGACTGACATGCACCAATTCCGACGCGGCACTGACCGAACCCTCATCGACTGTTGCCACGAAATATCGCAAAGTACGCAAATTCATTGCCATGCCTCCTAGACATAGCATAGATCCACTTTAGGCATTGGACTGCATACTGCTCGAAGGTCGAGAATAGGTGTGTCCGCCATCGCATCAGGGAGTACGCAATGTCCAACAGTCTTGAGCAGCGCCGCGAACTCATCACTTCGATTCCCGGGCCGCGCTCGATCGAACTCATGACTCGCAAGCAATCGTCAGTTGCCAAAGGTGTCGGCACAACCATGCCTGTTTTCGCCTCCGAAGCCGGCGGCGGCATCGTCAAGGACGTCGACGGAAACTCCCTCATCGACTTCGGGTCGGGGATCGCCGTCACGACGATCGGCAACTCTTCGCCGCGCGTCATCGGGGCCGTACAGGCGCAGGTCGAGAAGTTCACCCATACCTGCTTCATGATCACACCGTATGAGGGCTATGTGGCCGTCGCCGAGGCGCTCAATGAGTTGACCCCTGGAGACCATGACAAGCGGTCAGTGCTCTTCAACTCCGGCGCCGAAGCCGTCGAGAACGCGGTAAAGATCGCCCGCGCATACACGAACGAGGACGCCGTCGTCGCGTTCGACCACGCCTATCACGGGCGCACCAACCTGACGATGGCCCTTACCGCGAAGAATATGCCTTACAAGGACGGCTTCGGACCGTTCGCGCCCGAGGTCTACCGGGCACCCATGTCATACCCCTACCGCGATGCTCTGCTTGACAAGGAGGGATCGATCGACGGAGAGGTGGCCGCAAGGCGCGCGATTGACTTGATCGAGAAGCAGGTCGGAGCCAACAACCTCGCTGCCGTGATCGTCGAACCGATCCAGGGCGAAGGCGGATTCATCGTCCCTGCGCCGGGATTCCTGCCCGCGCTCGTCGCCTGGAGCACCGCGAACAACGTCGTGTTCATCGCCGATGAGGTGCAGACCGGCTTCGCCCGAACCGGCAACCTGTTCGCATGCGAACACGAAGGCATCGTGCCTGACCTGATTGTCACCGCCAAGGGCATCGCCGGCGGGCTCCCACTTGCCGCAGTCACGGGCCGCGCCAATATGGTTGACGCTCCACACGCCGGCGGACTCGGCGGAACGTATGGCGGCAATCCCATCGCGTGTGCTGCCGCCCTTGCCACGATCGAGACGATCAAGTCCGAAGACCTCGTCGGCCGTGCGAAGGAGATCGAGGGCATCATGCTCCCCCGCCTCCACCGTTTGCAGGCCAATGACAACCGTCTCGGAGACGTACGCGGCCGCGGCGCAATGATTGCCGTCGAGCTGGTCAAAAAGGACTCCAACGAGCCCGATCCCGAACTCGCCAAAGCCGTGGCGACCGCCGCTCACCAGCAGGGACTCATCGTGCTGACCTGCGGAACATTTGGGAATGTGCTGCGCTTCCTGCCCCCGCTGGCCATCAGCGATGAACTTCTTGATGAGGGGCTCGAAATCCTCACCACCATCTTCGGAGAGACCGCATGAGCGAAACCGCCCTTCTCAACGGCAGCCTGTTAAACGGCGGCCTGTTCATCGGGGGAACGTGGTCAGAAGGGTCCGACGGATCATTCGTCGTCGACGATCCTGCGACCGGCAACGCGATCGCGACCGTCGCCAACGGCACAGTCGCCGACGCGGTCGCCGCCGTTGACGCGGCGGCAGTGGCGTTCCCCACCTGGCGCGCCGTGCCGACACGCGAGCGGTCCGAGATCCTGCGCCGGTGTTTCGAATTCATGGTGCGTGATGCCGACAAACTCACGGCCCTCATCGCCGCCGAGAACGGCAAACCCCTCGCCGACGCACGCTCCGAGGTCATCTATGCGGCCGAGTTCTTCCGCTGGTTCGCCGAGGAAGCCGTGCGCGCCGGCGGTTCGTATGGCGCCTCCCCGGCGGGCGGCACTCGCACCGTCGTGACGCATCGACCCGTCGGGGTCGCCGCGCTCGTTACGCCCTGGAACTTCCCGGCCGCCATGGC
>JBDSQP010000400.1:0-8101 GCA_039929755.1 Aeromicrobium sp.
ATCGAGAGCGCCTGGCCCTTGACCTTGAGGTCCTTGATCACGGTGACGGTGTCGCCGTCGGCGAGTACGTTGCCGAACGCGTCCTTGACAACTAGGTCGTCGAGGTCCTCGCCTGTCTGGCCGGCGGAGGTCTCATCGGCCGACCATTCGTGTGCGCATTCGGGGCATACGAGCAGTGCGCCCATCTCGTAGGTGTATTCGCAGGCGCATTGCGGGCAGGGAGGGAGAGTCACCGGGCCAGACTAGCGAACCCGTGAGGCCGCCCCCGAAACATGCTCGTAATACGTCTTCGGCACACTGAGAGCATGGGAAAGCAAGAAGATTTTGTCCTGCGCGCGCTCGAAGAGCGTGATGTCCGGTTCGTGCGACTGTGGTTCACCGATGTACTCGGTTCGCTCAAGTCCGTGGCTATTGCTCCAGCCGAGCTCGAAGGCGCCTTTGCCGAGGGAATCGGCTTCGATGGTTCGGCAATCGAGGGCTTCGCGCGCGTGCACGAAGCGGACATGTTGGCCAAGCCGGATCCTTCTACTTTCCAGATCCTTCCCTGGCGCGGTGAAACTCCCGCCACGGCCCGCATGTTCTGCGACATCCTGATGCCGGACGGCAGCCCTTCGTACGCCGATCCCCGCCACGTCCTCAAGCGCACGCTTCAAAAGGCGGCCGAGGCCGGCTTCACGTTCTACACGCACCCCGAGATCGAGTTCTTCCTTTTCAAGGGCAAGCCCGACAAAGGTGGTCGCCCGGTGCCGGTGGACGACAGCGGCTACTTCGACCACACGGCGCAGGGCGCGAGCCAGGATTTCCGTCGCGAAGTCATCACCATGCTCGAGAACATGGGCATCTCGGTCGAGTTCAGCCACCACGAGGGTGGCCCCGGCCAACAGGAGATCGACCTCCGCTATGCCGACGCGTTGTCAACGGCCGACAACATCATGACTTTCCGCACCGTCGTACGCGAAGTCGCGTTGAGCCAGGACAAATGGGCCTCGTTCATGCCCAAGCCGTTCACCGAGCACCCCGGTTCCGGAATGCACACGCACGTGTCGCTGTTCGAAGGCGACGAAAATGCGTTCTATGAAGCCGGCGCCGAGTACCAGCTCTCGCAGACCGGCCGATCGTTCATCGCCGGCGTCCTGCACCACACTCCCGAAATCACAGCGGTCACCAACCAGTGGGTCAACTCCTACAAGCGGCTGGCAGGCGGAGGCGAAGCTCCCAACTATGTGTGCTGGGGCCACAACAACCGTTCTGCACTGATCAGGGTGCCGATGTACAAGCCCCACAAGGGCCAGTCGGCCCGCGTCGAGAACCGGGCTATCGACTCTGCCTGCAACCCGTACCTCGCGTTCGCGCTCGTGTTGGCGGCGGGACTCAAGGGCATCGAGGGCAAGTACGAACTTCCGCCTGAGGCCGAGGACGACGTATGGAGTTTGAGCGAGAACGAGCGCAAAGCCCTCGGCATCGCACCGTTGCCGCGCAACCTTGACGAGGCCATTCGCACGATGGAGACCAGCGATCTCGTCGCCGAAACCCTTGGCGAGCACGTCTTCGATTTCTTCCTGCGCAACAAACGGGCCGAATGGAGCGACTACCGCACCCAGGTCACGCAGTTCGAAATCGATCGGCTCATGCCGATCCTGTAGTCACCCGGTAGCCTCGCGGTGTGGCCCCCGACGCGCGAGAGATTCCCCTGACCATGGCCCGCAAAGGCTTCCGGTCCGGCGAAACCGCCGTCGCTCACGTCAAACAGATCGGCAATGTTCCCGACGCGCTGATCGATCAGATCGCCGCAGTGGCGAGCCCGGACACAGCGCTCGCTTCACTCGCCGCAATCTCCGATTCGTATGGCTCGGCGAAGTTGCTTTCGCTCCTGGAGTCCGATGCAGAGCTTTGCCAACGTCTCCTGATACTTCTGGGCACCAGTAGGGCCTTGGGCGAATTCCTGGCGCGCCATCCGGAGTTCCTGTTCGACCTCGGAGCGAATGCGCTTTCGCCCACCGCATTGGGCCTTGACGATTTGCGCAAGCAAATGGAGACCGCACGAACTCCGGATGAGTTGCGGGTTCACTATCGCCGCAAATTGCTCCATATCGCGACCAGAGATCTCACCGCATTGACATCCTTCGAGGAGTCGTCCGCCGAGATCGCCGACCTTGCCGTTGCCACGCTCGGCGCCGCGCTCGAGATTGCGCGAAGCCAGGACGATGGGGCCGATCTATGCCGCCTCGCGATCATGGCGATGGGCAAGACCGGCGGCTACGAACTCAACTACATCAGCGATGTCGACGTCATCTTCGTCTATGAACCGGCCGAAGGCGCGGACGATCAGGCGGCGCTCAAGGCGGCAACCCGGCTTGCATCGGCCACCATGCGCATCTGCGAGGAACATACGGCTGAGGGCAGGATCTGGGAGGTTGATGCGGACCTCCGTCCCGAGGGCAAGTCCGGGCCACTCGTGCGTACGCTCTCGAGCCACGTGAACTACTACGAGCGCTGGGCCACGACGTGGGAGTTCCAGGCGCTGCTGAAGGCGAGGTTCGCTGCCGGCGATGCCGCGCTAGGCCAGGCATACATCGATGCGCTCTCGCCCATGATTTGGGCCGCGAGCACGAGGGAGAATTTTGTCACCGACACGCGTGCGATGAGGCGTCGTGTCATCGACAACATTCCGGCTGCCCAAGTCGAGCGTCAGCTCAAGCTCGGTCCAGGTGGGCTTCGTGATGTCGAGTTCGCTGTGCAACTCCTGCAGCTTGTTCATGGCCGCATCGACGAGAGCCTTCGCAGCCCGACGACCCTCGAAGCGCTGCGTTCGCTCATCAAGGGCGGCTACGTCGGCCGGCGTGACGGTGCCGCGATGGAAGAGGCCTACGAATTCCTCCGGACGCTCGAACACCGCATCCAGCTCTTCAATCTCAAGCGCACCCATTTCGTCCCCGAGGACGAAGAAGACCTACGTCGCATCGGGCGCAGCATGGGGTTTCGTCACAAACCGTCAGAAAATCTCGTGCGCGAGTGGCAGGCCCATCGCCGCGAAGTGCACCGCTTGCACGAAAAACTCTTCTATCGGCCGCTCCTGGAAGCCGTCGCATCCTTGCCCACTCATGGTCTTCGGCTTACGCCAGAAGCCGCGGAACAGCGACTCAAGGCTCTGGGCTACGTCGACCCCGCTGGCGCGCTCAAGCACCTGAGAGCGCTGACTTCCGGGGTCACCCGGCGAGCCTCAATCCAGCGTTCACTCCTCCCGGCGATGTTGTCGTGGTTCGCCGAGTCGCCCAATCCCGATGCCGGGCTGCTTGCATTCCGCAAGATCTCCGAAGGGCTCGGCGAGACCCATTGGTTCCTGCGCAAGCTCCGCGATGAGGGCGAGGGTGCGGAGCAACTCGCGCGCATCCTGTCGTCGAGCAAGTACGTGTCGGACCTGATCTTGCGGGCACCCGAGTCCGTGGCGATGCTCGGAGACGACGCCGAACTCGTACCGCGTACGCGTGGGCGATTGATCAGCGAAATGGAGACGGCGGCGCGCCGTCATCGCGTTCCGGCGGACGCCATCAAGACCGTTCGCCGAATTCGGCGAAGGGAACTCTCACGCATCGGCATCGCTGACGTCCTGGGTCGTCTGGACATCGTCGAGGTGGGGGAGGCGCTCACCGACATTGCGACGGGCACTCTTTCGGCAGCCCTGATTGCTGCGACCGCCGCGGTGGAGGCCGAACGCGGGCCGATGCCGACGCGCATGGCGATCATCCTGATGGGTCGTCTGGGTGGCCACGAGATCGGTTTCGGCTCGGATGCCGACGTGATGTTCGTGCACGATCCTTTGCCGGGTACAGACGGCGCGGACCCCGATGAAGAAGCTGCCGGCGAAGCTGCCATGGCTGTTGCCCAGGAGTTGCGCAAGATGCTGGCCGCCCCAGGGGACGACCCGGCTCTCGAAGTCGATGCCAACCTTCGACCTGAGGGGAAATCAGGCCCGCTCGTCCGGACCTTCAACTCATACGGCGGCTACTACGCGCGATGGTCCGCCGTTTGGGAGGCGCAGGCACTCTTGCGGGCCGAAGCCGCAGTGGGCGACACGGAACTGTGTGACAAGTTCACTTCCCTGATCGACCCCCTTCGGTGGCCGGCCGAAGGCATCTCAAGCGATGACGTGCGGGAGATCAGGCGCATCAAGGCCCGCGTCGATTCGGAGCGGCTCCCGAGGGGCGCCAACCCGGCGACCCACCTCAAGTTGGGTCGCGGTGGTTTGGCCGATGTCGAATGGACTGTCCAACTGCTGCAGATGGAACATGCCCATGAGGTTCCAGGACTTCGTACGACGAAGACCCTCGACGCGCTCCACGCCGCCTGTGATGCTGGGTTGATCGGCGCCGACGACAGCGAGTGCCTTGAGGCGTCGTGGCGACTCGTGAGCCGCATCCGCAATGCCGTGATGTTGTTCCGCTCCAAAGCCGCCGAATCGATGGTCGAGCAGGCCAACGAACGTGCGGGCGTTGCCCATCTGATGGGCTATGGCATCGATGAGGGCAGTCGTATGGTCGACGACTACATGCGGACAACTCGCCAGGCGCGCAAGGTCGTCGAGCGGATCTTCTGGGACTAGCTTGCGGACAGTTTCAGTCCGAAGGCCTGGGACATCGACGGAGCGTTGTTCGCTTCAAGCAACGGCGGACTGCCGGTGACTTCGCTGAGTAGTCTCGACAACGAAAAGTGCGTCAGCTTGGACCTGACCAGATTGCCCTTCTGGCTCGGGTGGATGACAACCGTAAGCACCTTGTTGCCGGAATTTTTGTCGTCCTCGTCGGCCGTGAGGATGACCGCCAGGTGTCCGGACTTCCAGTCGGGACCATTGAAAATCTGCGGAACCCATTGTTTGAACCACTTGTCGGCATTGCCGAGCGAGCAGTCGTGGGCGTTATTGCAATTGTTGGGGACGACCAAACCGACGTTGGGCAACTGTCCCGCAGCTATGTCCCTGCCGAGGGTTGCCGTGGAGACGTCGAATTGTTTGCACAGGTTGCGCTCGGCGACAAAATACGGCCACGGATTATGGCGGATTCCGTAACGGTTGCCGCCATTGCTTCCGTGGCAATTGGAAGGCATGCCATCGGCATACAAGATCGCGGTTTTGCCGGCCGCGATGGCTTGACCGAAGACGGATGCGCCTCGAACGGCCTTGTTGGACCCCGGTCCGTCATTGCTGTCGATGCCATAGGTCGACCCACCGGCAATGGCGATGTAGTTGGGAAGCGAGGGGTGCCGGATTGCGACGAAGTTGTCGGAGTAACCGAATTGTTTGGCGAGACTGAAGGCGAATGGCATTCCCGACTTCATCTGGCCAAGCGAATGGTTTTCCTCAATGAAGACAAGAACCTTCGTCACGGTGTCGGCCGGTTCGGGCGCGATACTCGGCAGATCGCTCGCTGTCGGTTCGGTTGTGGGCTCGGTCGTGGCCGCCGAATCCGGTTGCGGGAACGATGTCAGTGTATGGGGCGGCTTTTTTGGCGAAGCCTCATCGGGGGCGCAACCCGTTGACATTGCGAGGGCGACGAGAACAAAAAGACCCGCGGCTCGGTGCCGCCTTACGCGAGTCGTTTGCATGGGTTCACGATACCGGTCAGCGGGTTCCGCCAATGCCGATTCGGGCTAGCTCGCCATCTGCTGAGGGTCAACAGCACCACGTTCGCTCACGTTGAGCCCGCCCCAAACGCCATAGGGCTCTTTGACGGCCAGGGCATGTCGCAGGCATTCCTCGACCACCGGGCATACGGCGCACAATGCTTTCGCCGCGGCTTCGCGAGCGGTACGGCGTGGTCCGCGTTCGGAGTCAGGAGAAAAGAACGTCTCGGGGTCGACTTCGCGGCAGGCACCCTCATATTGCCATTCGTAGATTTCCTGCAGAGGCATGGGGAGGCGGGCGATGCTTGCCATGATCAGGCCCCGATCTCGGCGGGCCGGGCGATCTGCAGCTGATAGACGTTGAGATAGCCCGTGGTGAATCCGGCCTCGCAGTACGCGAGGTAGAACTCCCACATGCGGCGGAAGGTCTCATCGAAACCCTGGGCGTTGATGGCGGGCCAATTGGCGTTGAAGTTGTCGCGCCAATGATGAAGCGTCTGGGCGTAGTGCCTGCCGAGCCCCCGCTTTGCCGTTACCTCGAGTGTCGTGTGATCAGCAAGCGTCGTGTCG
The DNA here is from genome assembly GCA_039929755.1 of Aeromicrobium sp. GTDB lineage: Bacteria > Actinomycetota > Actinomycetes > Propionibacteriales > Nocardioidaceae > JACMOZ01. The sequence goes on from JBDSQP010000400.1 coordinate 6,187, forward strand.
ATCGCCTGAAGTGATGGGATGAGCCCGCCGGGGAAGATGTACTTCTGAATCCAGCCGTATGAATCCCTCGTCGCGAGATACCGGTGATGGTCCATCGTGATGGCCTGGATCGCTACCTTGCCGCCGGGAGCGAGGTGGCGGTCGATGGTGGCGAAGTAGGTCGGCCAATATTCTTCGCCGACGGCTTCAATCATCTCGACACTCACGATGGCATCGAACTCGCCCTGGATCTCCCGGTAGTCGACGAGTTGAAGGTCGACGTCAACCTCCACCTCATCGAACCGGTCCCTGGCCAGAGCGGCCTGCTCCTGCGAAATGGTGATGGTCGTGACCTTGGCGCCACGCTGAGCCGCCCGGATCGCGAGGGCGCCCCAGCCACTGCCGATTTCGAGAACCCGAGTACCTTCGCTGACCTCGGCGTAGTCGAGGATTGCGTCAATCTTGCGGAGCTGGGCGATCTCGAGATCTTCGTTCTTCTCGGTGAACCATGCCGAGGAATACGACATCGTTGGGTCGAGGAATTGGGCGAACAGGTCATTCGAAAGGTCGTAATGGCGCTCGATGTTCGAGCGCGAGCCACGGATTGAGTTGCGCTCGTGGTGCGGCATCCGGTCGTCGACCAACTTGCGGAGTTTTTGCAGTGACGGCGGAACCAGGGTCGCCATGCGGGCTGCGAAAGGTGTGAGAAGTTCGGCCAAGTCGGTGCTGGGACCGGCCGTCCAGTCGCCAGCCATGTAGGACTCCCCAAGGCCGATCTTCGTGTCTCTTCCGAGTCGGGCGAACAATGCGTTCGGTCGCACAACCCGCATTTCGGGATCGGAAGGCACCCCCGAACCCCACGACTCGCCGTTGGGGAAACTGAGTCGAACCGCGAGTCGGTCGACGGTTGGTTTGAGGATTGCCTTGGCGATGCGCGCCTTGACGGGCGTCCTCGGGGTCTGAGCGATTGCCGGCCAATTGGCGGTCGCGATTTCACTCATTTCGTGCCTTCCTGCGGTTGATGTGGTGGTCGAGGAACGACGGGCAGTCGTCGCAACCAAAGCCATACACCGTGTATTCGGATCAGCAGGCTGATCCGATGGGTCAGGAACGGCATTTTCATCAACAATTTTGCGAGGCGCCCGGATGTGGCCGGCACCGGCGTTCCTCGAAACGTCGCGCTGAACACGGCGTCGCCACCCTGGCGGAGAATTATCGAGGATGAAATGGTGTCCGGACCCAGCGTGAATTGCAGGTCGTAGCCGCCCTCGACGGTGAAGAACGGTGAGACATAGAACGCCTTGTCGGCCTGAGCCTTGCCGTCTGCATCGGGTTTCAACAAATAGGCGTGGCGTTCGCCATAGGTGTTGTGGACCTCGGCAATGAGGCAGGTCAGGCTCTTGTCCGAAGCGATCACCCAGAAGACGCTCAACGGGTCGAAGGTATGGCCGAAGACGCGCGCATTTGCCAGCATGAGGATCTGCTGACCCGAAATGTCCGTGCCGTGGGCCTTGCAAAAGAGCTCGATGTTGTCCCGGATGCTCCGTGACGGGTCGCCTATGTGGTCGGCGGACCGAAAGCTCGAGAAGCTCCGCAGCGGCCCGCGCATACGTGGGAGGTCGTCGAGGTCGACGAGCCACTGGTAGACGTTGTTGGTGAACCGGCGGTGCATGGGGGCACGGCGTGTGTGAGCGACTTCGCCTTCGACGAGGGCGGGAAGGTGTGGGAGCACGATCGTCGCTACGCCCATGACACACCAAGCGCTAGCGCGGCATCGACACCCGAGCGGCAACCGTCTTCGTGGAATCCCCAGCCGTGGTAGGCGCCGGCGAACACCGTGTCGTCGGTGTTCAAGCTGGGAAGCTCCGATTGAGCAGCCACCGAATCGGGTGTGTAGATCGGATGCGTGTAGTCCATCCGCGCGACGATCTTGTCG
>JBDSQP010000401.1:0-2128 GCA_039929755.1 Aeromicrobium sp.
CCCTAACACGATTTCAGACAATGAGACGGAGAACAATGATGGCAGCACCGAAATTTGTCGAACAATTGCGAGATCAAATCGGCAATGAGTTCGCGGCCCACCAGCAGTACCTCGCCATTGCTGCCTACTATGACGCGCTGACCATGCCGCGTATGGCCGCATTGTTCTATCAGCAGGCGCTCGAAGAACGCGATCACGCGATGATGATGGTGCAATACCTCCTGGATGCCGATGAAGAGGTCAAGATCCCCGGCGTCGACCCACCGAACAACGACTTCACCGATGTCGTGCAGCCGGTCCAGATTGCGCTCGACCAGGAAAAACGTGTCACCGGGCAGATCAACGCGCTGACCAAGACGGCACGCGACGAATCCGACTTCGCCTCGGACCAGTTCATGCAGTGGTTCATCAAAGAGCAGGTCGAGGAGGTCGCCAAAATGAGCGATCTGTTAGCCGTCGTCACCCGTTCCAAGAACGACTACGAACGCATCGAGGACTGGGTGGCGCGCGAGGACAAGGGCGCCGCCGGCGATCCGACTGCACCGGCGATCGCCGGTGCTTGAGCGGCGTCGACTGTCGCTGGCGACGCTTCTCCTGATCGTCGTCGGTGGCTGCGGGAGCGGTCATACATCTGGCGGTGACGGTCCCGCAACAGTGGTCGATCTGACCTATTCAGCCGGGGGAGCGGTCAAGAAGCAGACTTTGGATTGCGCGTCCCCAGCGGCGAACGACAAACCGTCGTGCGTTCTGCTCGGAAAACTGCCATCGGCCGTGTTCAAACCGGTGTCCAAGGACCAGGCCTGCACGATGATCTACGGCGGTCCCGAGACAGCCACGCTCAAGGGAACGGTCAGGGGCAAAAAGGTTGACGCCAGATTCAGCCGGGTCAATGGTTGTGAAATCGACCGATGGAAACAGGTCGAGCCCCTCTTCGCCGAAATGGCCGGAAACTAAAACAGCCTGAGTGATGGGTCATCGATGCCGCGCAAAGCGTCATAGTCGACGACTACACATTCGATCCCGCGGTCCACGGCGAGAGTACGAGCCTGAGGCTTGATCTCCTGGGCGGCAAAAATTCCACGCACAGGGGAAAGCAGCGGGTCGCGATTCATGAGTTCGAGATAGCGCGTCAGTTGCTCGACCCCGTCGATCTCGCCGCGACGCTTGATCTCGACCGCGACCGACGATCCGCCTGCGTCCTTGCACAGCAGGTCGACGGGTCCAATAGCTGTCATGAACTCGCGCCGGACGAGACTCATACCGTCGCCGAGAGCCGTCGTGTGCTCGGCGAGCAACTCCTGCAGGTGCTTCTCCACGCCGTCCTTCTGCAAGCCGGGATCAACACCCAACTCGTGGGCCGAATCATGGAGGATCTCGTCGATCAGGATCCGCAGGGTGTCGTCCGTTTTTTGGGCGGCGACCTTCCACTCGATGGTGCCGTCCTCGGTCGTTCCCTCGATGAGTTTGCACGGGGGACTCATCCAATTGAGCGGCTTATAGGAACCGCCATCGGAATGGATCAGCACCGAACCATCGGACTTGACCATCAGGACGCGGGTGGCCATCGGCAGGTGTGCCGTGAGCCGACCGGCGTAGTCGACCTGGCAGCGTGCAACAACGAGGCGCATTGAGAAGCGATTACTTCCTGGTCAGAGTGCCGAGCTTGAAGACGATGGTCGTGCCTTCGACTTTGCCCTTGTCGGTGTTGCCGTCTCCACCGATCAGGGAGACCTCTGAGCCTGTGACTTCGTAGTTGCCGACCCTGAAGCCCGAGATGCCTTGGTAGTCCTCTTCGAACGTTCCGTCGTCCTTGAAGTGGACGGTCCATTGAACCTTCGCGTCCACCCAGTCGCCGACGATGTCCGCAGCGGTGGAGATCGTGGCGGATGTTGTCGGCGTAGTTGTCGCGGCCGACGTAGGCGTCGCAGTCGTCGGGGTGGGCTCTGGTGAGTCCTTGCCGCACGCGCTGAGCGTGAAGGCCCCGGCTACCAGCGCACATGTGGCGATTGCCAAACGCAGTTTCATCCGTACTCCGTTTCCCCAACAATTCTGTGACGATAGTCTGTCACGACCGTTTACAAAAAAAAGACACGGCATGCAGGAGATCGTCGACCGCTTGGTGGCGGAG
>JBDSQP010000402.1:0-4938 GCA_039929755.1 Aeromicrobium sp.
CCGTCACGCAGCCATAGTCCTCGAGAACTCCGGCATTGGCCGAAGCCCGTCCGACCCGAGATGTACGTAACAACTTGCCTTCGCCCGTCGTATGAAGGCTGGCGAGAAGCTCCGCCGCCCCGATTGCGGCGGCTGTGAACGTCGGCTCGTCGAGGAGGACCCCTGCCTCGGCGAGTCCCGTGATCGCCAGACCGTTCCAGGCCGCCACGACCTTGTCATCGCGTGCCGGGTATGTCCTGTCAGATCGGGCTGCGGCAAGCCTCTGCCTGACTCGAGCCCACCGAGCACGATCGTCTGGGTCCTTGAGCAATTGCAAGGTGGAGAAGCCCCGCTCGAATGTGCCGTCCGTCGTAACCGTCAAAAGTTCGGCCGCCCAGTGACCGTAGTTCTCACCGAGGACTTCGACGAGTTGCTCAGGATTCCAGACGTAGTAGGTGCCTTCGTGTCCATCGCTGTCGGCGTCGAGGGCGGAAGCGAACCCACCCTCATCGGTCAGAAGCTCGGCCAACAGGAACTGGCCGGTCTCAAGAGCGATCCTCCGCGCCAGCGGGTCGCCGGTCTGGCGCCACAGATGGAGATAGACCCGCAGGAGTTGGGCGTTGTCGTAGAGCATCTTTTCGAAATGGGGCACACGCCAGAAACGGTCGACGCTGTAACGGGCGAATCCGCCGACCAACTGGTCATACATACCGCCTCGGGCCATTGCCTGGCAGGTGTGCTCGACGATCGCCAACGCATCAGATGAATCGGTGCGCCGAGCGAACCGGAGCAGAAACTCCAAGACCATCGACGGTGGAAACTTAGGACTGTTGCCGAATCCGCCAGCGTTGCCGTCGTATTCGCGTGCCAGGATGTCGGCTGCCTCGTCGAGAGCTGCCTCGTCGAGCGCTGCTTCGTCCAACGCAGCACCGACGCCTTCGCCGGAATTCGACAAGTGATCGACGACCTCGGAGCCGACCCGCTCGACTTCGTCCCTACGGTTTTCCCAGGCATCGGCGAGGGATTGGATGACCTGGCTGAATGACGGCATACCGTGACGGGGTTCGGGCGGAAAATAGGTCCCCGCAAAGAAGGGTTCCCCGGCCGGCGTGAGCACGCACGTCATCGGCCAGCCACCCTGACCGGTCATCGCCTGGGTGGCCTTCATATAGACCGCGTCGATGTCCGGGCGCTCTTCACGGTCGACCTTGATGTTGATGAAGTGCTGGTTCATGAAGGCGGCAGTTCCGGCGTCTTCGAACGATTCGTGTGCCATCACGTGGCACCAATGGCAAGCGGCGTAGCCGACGCTCAACAGTATTGGCTTGTCCTGATCGCGCGCGGCCCCCAGCGCCTCCGTGCCCCACTCATACCAATCGACAGGGTTTTCGGCGTGCTGCAGGAGATACGGGCTGGTGGCCGATCCGAGCCGATTCACGGCAGCTTGGGATCGCTTTGCTCGCCCTCCCAGGGCTCACCGGCCTTGCGGGCGTGCTTGATAAAACTGCGGAGCAGGAAGAACGTTGCCACGCACAATATGACGACGATCGAGAGCGCGACCCAGCCAGGCTTGACGTCATTGGGGTCAAGCGGCCGTTCACTCGTGTGCAGAGTGCTCGCGGCGATCACGGCAAAGGCAAAACTGTTCATGGCTCCAGCCTATCTCGGGGGACTTTCGGCCCTTCCTCTCGTATGAAACCCGATCTAGCGTGGGGTGTGCTGGGCATTCGACCAGCTTGTTCACAACTTCGACTCTCAATCGATTACGGAGCGTCATTGTGCCGAACACGCTTGTATCAAACGCATCAATCCAGGAAACCAATTCCCCACTGTCCCTGAGGTCTGAAGCCGTGGTGAAGGCGACCGCCGGCGTAGTTGCCGAAAACGCCGAGAAGATCACCGCCTGCTTCTATCCGCGGATGTTCGCCGCCCACCCCGAATTGCTTCGGGTCTTCAACCAGGGCAACCAGGCGACAGGTGAGCAGAGCCGCGCATTGGCGGCCTCAGTCGTCGCGTATGCGGTGCAACTCATCGATCCCGAGGCTCCTTCGTTCGATCACGTGATGAAACGAATCGCCCACAAACACATCTCCCTCGGCATCCGCCCGGAGCAGTACCCGATCGTCGGCCACCACCTGATGGCCGCCATTGGCGAAGTCCTCGGCGATGCTGTTACTCCGGAAATTGCCGCCGCCTGGGATGAGGTCTACTGGCTCTTCGCCACACAGCTCATCGCCGAAGAGGCCCGCCTCTACCAACAGGCAGGCGTTGACCCGGCTCGCCCGCTTCGCCCCTATCGCGTGGTGCGCCGCATCGAAGAAACAAGCGGTGTCGTGTCCCTCGTGCTTGAGCCAGCAGATGGTGGCGACCTGCCGGAGATCGCTCCCGGTCAGTACGTGTCGGTCTTTGTCGACCTGCCCAACGGCGACCGCCAGCCGCGGCAATACACGGTCTCATCGACCGCGATGGGGACCCGCCTCCAGATCACGATCAGCCGCCTCAAAGGCATCGGCGGACTGCCTGACGGTCGCGTCTCGTCCTTCCTTCACGACAACGTGTCCGTCGGAGACGTCCTCGACGTCAGCGCTCCGGCCGGCGACTTCGTCGTACAGTCCTCGGACGGACCACTCCTGTTGGCAAGTGCCGGCGCAGGCATCACCACGGTTCTGCCGATCGTGGAACTGATCGCTCGGACGCAGCCGCACCGCAAGGTGATCGTCGCTCACGCGGACCGGACAGCGAAGGACCACGCATTGCGTGACACCGTCCTTCACGTTGGACGACAGATCGACGACTTCAGCTCGTACACCTGGTATGAGACGGTCGACGATGGCGACACCCGTTCAGAAGCGGGCTACATGGACCTCTCGGACGTACCACTGGGAGCCGATGTCCAGGTCTTCACCTGCGGTCCGTTGCCTTTCATGCGTCACGTTCGCACAAGCCTGTTGGAGCGTGGCGTCCCCGCATCCAGCATTCGCTACGAAGTGTTCGGTCCCGACCTGTGGGACGTCTGAGCAAGCACTGATCTGGTCGCCGACTGTGCTGGTGCGAGCCGCGCTAACGCAGGCCGGCACAGTGCCCATCGTTCGCCGGCCCTGCTAACGCAGGCCGGCGAACAGATCATCTTCGGGAACTGAAGATTCGACGACCGACTTCACGAGCTGGAAGTCTTCGGTCGGCCAGGCGGCTTCCTGCACTTCGTGCGGGACCGCGAACCAAAAGCCGTGTGGGTCGATCTGCGTAGCGTGCGCGAGGAGCGCTTCGTCGCGCACGTGGAAGTACTCCGCACAGTGGACGCGAGTCGTGAGCCGATCCAGGTCTTCCTGCTTGACGACCCAGGATTTGAGCCGTTCGGCGAACGGGTTCTCCAGACCATGCTTCTGCATCTCGTCGTCGATGGCCTTCATCCGCGGATAGCTCCAACTCAGTTGGTAGTAGAGCTTGGAAACCTGCCACGCTTCGCCACAATCGGGATATGCGTCCGGATCGGCCGCGGCCTCGAAGGCATACACGCTGATCTCGTGGCATTTGATGTGATCGGGGTGCGGGTAGCCGCCATTTTCGTCGTATGTCGTCAGGACGTGCGGCTTGAAGGAGCGGATGAGTTTGACGAGCGGTTTCGCTGCCTCCTCAAGCGGCACGAGCGCGAAACAATCATCGGGCAACGGCGGCTTCGGGTCGCCCTCGGGCCAACCGGAGTCGATGAAGCCGAGCCAGTCCTGCTTGATGCCGAGGATTTCGCGAGCACGATCCATCTCTTCCCGACGGATTTCGCCGATCAACTCGGGGTTGTCGAGGATGCCCGGATGGTTGAATCCCGGGTTGAGGATCGAGCCCCTCTCGCCACCGGTACATGTCGCTACATGCACGTCGACTCCTTCGGCGACGTACTTCGCCGTCGAGGCGGCACCCTTGCTCGACTCATCGTCCGGGTGTGCATGCACGTGCATCAAACGCAGTTGCTCGGCCACGGTGCTCCTGTAGGTCTTCGACTCAACACAAATCCTTGCACTGCTGTTGAAATTCCCTGACCCACGGGTCGCCATCAAATCGCGATCAGGCCATGATGAACCATGACAAACACCCCGGATGCCGTAGTCGTCACAGGTGCCTCGACCGGCATCGGCAAAGCGATCGTCGAACACCTCACTGCAAAGGGCATTCGCGTCTTCGCCGCGGTACGTGACCTCTCGACCGTCGATGACCATCCCCTCGTGACTGCTGTGCGACTCGATGTCACCAGTGCCGAGGAGGCTCGCGCGGCCGCGGCAACCGTCCGCCGCGCCCTCAATGGGTCCCGACTGCGCGGCCTTGTCAACAACGCTGGCATCGCCATCGGAGGTCCGCTGGAATTCATCGACCTCGACGAATTCAGGCGCCAACTCGAAGTCAACGTCATCGGCCAGGTGGCAGTCACTCAGGCATTCCTGCCGCTGCTCCGCGAGGGAGGGGCTGGCCGCATCGTGTTCACGAGTTCGATCGGTGGGAGGGTCGCGGCTCCGTTCATCGGCCCGTATGCCGCCTCCAAACATGCCCTCAACGGCATGGCCGAATCCCTTCGTCGCGAACTCATGCCGTGGAAGATCGGTGTTTCAGTGTTGGCGCCCGCAACCGTTGCTACCCCGATCTGGGACAAGGCTGCAGTCGAGATGGGCGAGATCGTTGACGGGTTGGGCCCGGAAGCAACGGAACTGTATGGAGAGGCGATTGGCTCAATGAAGGGCTTGATCGGCGGCGCCAAGGCTGCCGGGCTGCCACCCGTCAAGATCGCGGAGGCGGCACACCACGCCTTGTTCTCGCGCAGGCCCAAGGCCGAATACATCATCGGTCGCGAAGCCAGAACCATGGCGTTGGCATCCACCCTTCTGCCCTATCGCGCGTTCGACAAGGCCGTACAGAGTCAGATGTCGAAGGGCTGAGCCGTCCCCGACTCCGAGCATCGTGGGCCTGAGACAA
>JBDSQP010000403.1:0-1599 GCA_039929755.1 Aeromicrobium sp.
TGGACGACGGGGCTTGAACCCGCGACCACCGGCACCACAAGCCGGTGCTCTACCAACTGAGCTACGCCCACCACGCGTGCGAGGCATACGCCTCACACGGCGAGGAAAAGTCTAACGCCTGGTGTTATGCACCGGTTATCGACCCGGCGACTTCAGCGGCAAGGGCACGCGCGGTGTCACTGTCGGGTCCGGGCTGGGGAACAAAAACGGCTGCCCTGTAGTAGCGCAGCTCCTCGATGCTCTCCTGAATGTCGGCCAGTGCGCGGTGACTGCCGGCCTTCGAAGGCGAGGCGAAATAGGCGCGGGGATACCACTGGCGCGCGAGTTCCTTGATCGATGAAACATCGATGACTCGGTAGTGCAGGTGGCTCTCAAGTTCGGCCATGTCGCGGGCGATGAAGGCCTTGTCGGTGCCGATGCTGTTGCCGGCGAGGGGTGCTCTGCCGGGCTCGGGGACAAATTCGCGTACGTAGGTGAGCACGGCCTCTTCGGCCTCCCGCAATGTCAGGCCCTTGTCCAGTTCGTCGATCAGTCCCGACGACTTGTGCATATTGGTGACGAGTTCATTCATCTGGTCGAGTGCGGCCTGCGGAGGCTTGATCACGAGGTCGATGCCGTCACCGATGACATTGAGTTCGAAGTCGGTCACGAGGGCAGCCACTTCGATCAGGGCATCGTCTTTGATGGAGAGGCCCGTCATTTCACAATCGATCCATACCAGCTTGTCATTCACAAACAGCCACCTTAGTGCCTGCCATATCGGCTCAGGTTGGTTGTGCCCGATAGGGTCCTAGGGAACCAACGGGCGTTCCGCGACGTTGGGAACATTGCCTCAGAAACATGTGCCTCACGCAGGAGAAGAAGTTGACGAACGAACGCCAGGAGCGCGCCGCCCGAGCCGAGCAGATGCGCAAGGAGCGCGAGAAGGCTGACAAGCGTCAACGCAACCTCATCACGGTTGGCATCGCTGCTGTCGTGATCGCCCTGATCGCCGGCGGCGCTTTCGCGATCAGCAAAGCCAAGAATGAAAATTCGATCAGCAAGACGTATGTCGCTCCCAAGAACGTCACCAAGGACTTCGGAATCGACTACACAACCGAAGTCGCGACCGGCAAGGCCGCGAAGAATCCGGTCAAGGTCGTCTTGTACGAAGACTTCCAGTGCCCCGCCTGCCAGGCCGTTGAGCAGGAGAGCGGCGCATACCTGAAGTCAGCGGTTGCCTCTGGCGACATCACGATCGAGTATCGCCCCGTGTCTTTCCTCGACAGCGCGCCCACAGACAAGTACTCGAGCCGGGCTGCCAACGTCGCGCTGTGCGTCCTCGACACGACCGACATCAAGACCTACTCGGCAATGCACGACATTCTCTACGTTGCGCAGTCGCCCGAAAGCGGCCCGGGACTCGCGGACTCCAAGCTCAATGACCTTGCCAAGCAGGCCGGTGCCAAGAGCCTCACGGCATGCATCAACTCGCAAAAGTTCCACCCATGGATCGTGAAGGCGACCGCGGCGTGGAAGGGCGCCGGTTACACCGGCACGCCGACGATCCTGGTCGGCGGCAAGGTTGTCGACGGTGTCAAGGGGGCCAACGGACAGACC
>JBDSQP010000404.1:0-4496 GCA_039929755.1 Aeromicrobium sp.
GTTCAAGAAGGAACTCGACGACTACAGCGCAATTCTGTTGGAGTCTCTCGCCGACCGGCTTGCCGAAGCATTCGCCGAACGCATGCACGAGCGCGTTCGCAAGGAGTTCTGGGGCTACGTGCCCGACGAGCACCTGGACAACGATGAGCTCATCAAGGAGTCCTACGCCGGAATCCGACCGGCGCCGGGTTATCCCGCGTGTCCGGAACATACCGAGAAGGCGACGCTCTGGGATCTCCTCAATGTCGAAGAGAATGCAGGGATCGAGCTCACAGAGAGTATGGCCATGTGGCCGGGTGCCGCCGTGAGCGGATTCTATTTCTCACACCCGCAGTCGCAGTACTTCGTCGTGGGCCGGCTCGGCAAGGACCAGATCGAAAGCTACGCCACGCGAAAGGGCTGGACCCTCAAGGAGGCGGAGCGCTGGTTGTCGCCCAACCTCGCCTACAACCCCGAAGACTGAACGCGCTGAGGAGTGACCGAGGCGGCTCGGGCGAATCACCGATCGATAGACCGACAGTGTTGGCCCACCTGATCTAGGCTTGAGCGGTGAGCACGAATCCCGAAGTCCCCGAGCTGCGCAATCCCTGGATGATTGCCGCCTTCGAAGGATGGAACGATGCCGGCGATGCTGCTTCAGGTGTCGTTGATCATTTGCTAGACGAATGGGATGCCGAGATCCTCACCGAGCTCGATCCCGAGGACTACTACGACTTCCAGATGAATCGTCCGCACATCGGCACGGATGAAGAGGGTGAACGGTTCATCCATTGGCCGAGCACAGTCATCTATTTTGCGAGACCCAAGAACAGCGACCGTGACGTCGTTCTCGTAAGAGGTCTCGAGCCCAATTTTCGCTGGCTTCAGTACTGCTCGACGATCATTGGTCTGGGTGAACTCGTGGGAGTGAGCACCCTCGTGACCCTTGGCGCACTGCTTGCCGACACTCCGCATACGCGACCTGTGCCAATAACCGGCAGCACCTCCGACCCGCTCCTGGGCGGCAGGCTCGAACTCGAACCGTCCCGCTACACGGGCCCGATTGGCATCAATTCGGTCCTGGCGGAGAACGCCGCCGCACATGGCATCTCGACGCTGTCGCTGTGGGCGGCAGTGCCGCACTATCTTGCCGAGCCTCCCTGTCCCAAGGCCACGCTCGCTTTGCTGGGTCGGCTTGAGGATGCCATGGGCATTCCGCTCCCCCAAGGGGTCTTGGCCGAGATGACCGAGGCCTGGCAACGGGGCGCTGAGGACCTCTCTGAAAAGGACGAGGAGATCGCCGAGTATGTCCAGGCGCTCGAGAGCGAACGCGAGACCAGCGAATTGCCTGAGGCTTCGGGTGATGCGATCGCACGCGAATTCGAGCGCTACCTGCGCCGCCGGTCCACGGATCCGGAAGCCTGAATCGTTGTCTGAGGTCAATGCCAGGGTCGAGTCATGATTGATTCAGATCCCATCCTTGCCAAGGTTCGCAAGCTACTGACGCTTGCCGAAGACCCAGCTGCCACACCACATGAGGCTGAGGCGTGCACAGCAAAGGCCATCCAGTTGATGGCAGACTACGGAATCGATCAGGCACTGCTCGCACACGATGGGCCTGCTCGCCACAGCGTGGGTGACCGGGTCATCCGATTCGAGGCCCCGTATGCGAGGGACAAGTGTGCGCTTGCGTCGACGATTGCCCATCGAACACGGTGCAGATGCGTGATCATTCAGAAAGGCCACGCTGTCTCGTTGCACATATTCGGAGTCGAGGTGGATCTGATGTGTGTCGAAATTCTGTTGACGAGCCTTCTTCTGCAAGGGACACGTGAACTTGGTCGGACTCCGATCCCCTGGGGAGCGCACACCGCCGCCTACCGGCGCACATGGTGGGCAGGATTCAGTGCAGCCATCTCTCGCCGACTCGCAGAAACTGAACACCAATCGGTCGGCGCTGCCGACAGGGGCCGATCGTCCGATGAAATGTCTGCGTCGCTCGTACTCGCTGACCGCAGTCATGAGGCCGAGTCGGCGATGAACGCCCACTACCCGAGCCTGCGAAACGCGGGACGTCGTCGGCTGTCAGGCGGCGGATCGAGGGATGGATACGCTTCTGGTCAGAAGGCCGATCTCAGTCGTGGGCGCTCGATTGGCCAACAAGAGGGCCGCGAGCTCACCGGCTGACCGGTCAGAGCCTGACACCAAGGAGGGCGTTGATGGCCGCCTTTGCGGTTTCGCTTGCTGAGGCATCCTCGACATTTCGATCGGCTGCCCAGGCGTCTACAAGGGCGAGCGCTCGCGGTGCATCGAGGTCCTGCGTCAGAGCCTCACGTATGCCGTCAAGAAGCTTCGTTCCCGAGCCACCGGCACCACGGTCAATGGCCGAACGCCAGACGGCCAGGCGCTCCTCAGCCGAAATAATGTCCTGGTCGAACCATTCCCAATCGCTGCGGTAGTGATGAGCAAGCAGCGAGAGCCTGATCGCCATCGGGTCGTGCCCATCGGCGCGTAGTTTGGAAACCAGAACCAGGTTGCCCTTGGACTTTGACATCTTCTCGCCCTCGAACCCGACCATGCCAGCGTGCACGTAGGCCTTCGCAAACTTCTCGCCGGTCGCCACCTGGGCTTCTGAGGCGGACATTTCATGATGGGGGAACACCAGATCGGATCCGCCACCCTGGACGTCGATCGTGGTGCCCAAGTAGTGAAGCGCCATCGACGAGCATTCGATGTGCCAGCCCGGCCGACCTCTGCCGAGATCGGTGTCCCAGGCCGGTTCGCCGGCCCTCTCGGCCTGCCACAGTAAACAGTCGAGCGGATCACGTTTGCCGGGACGCTCGGGGTCTCCACCGCGTTCGGGAAATATTTTGGCATCGTCTCGGCATCGAACCCCGACACCGAACCGAAGGTCGGGTCCGCATGGACGTCGAAGTAGAGGTCGTCGTCGACCTTGTAGACCGCACCTGCCTTGTCGAGCCTTTTGACCAAGTCGACCACGAGGTCAATAGCCTCGACGGCGCCGATGTAGTGGTCGGGGGGCAAAATCTGCAATGCCGTCATGTCATCGCGGAAAAGCTGAGTCTCGCGTTCTGCGAGTTCGACCCAGTTGACCCCGGTCGCGTTCGCCCGCTCCAGCAAGGGATCGTCGACATCAGTGACGTTCTGGGTGTAGAGGACATCGTGGCCGCCGTCTCGCCACATCCGCTGCAAGAGATCGAAGGCCAGGTATGTCGAGGCGTGCCCCATATGAGTCGCGTCGTAGGGCGTAATCCCGCACACGTACAGGCGGGCTTGACCATCAGGATCGGAGATCTGAAGCGCAGCTGTCGAGCTGTCAAAAACTGACACCGAATTGCCTGTGCCAAGGCCCAATTTGCCGAGTGAAGGGACTTCAGGGGCAGACCAACTACGCATAGGCAGAGCGTATCTGCTCGCACCACGCGGCCCGCCTATGGGCAAGATCCTCTCGACACGTGCACAATTGCTTCGTGATCATCGACTGCGCGATCTACCGCGATGGCAAGCGCGAAGACACGTCTCACGACGTCAAATCGCTTCAAAACGCCCTCGATTCGCTTGAGGGCAAGCACGATTTCATCTGGATCGGTCTCTTCGAGCCCTCGGCGTCCGAATTGGCCGAAATTGGGGCCCCGCTCAGACTCCATCCGCTCGCAATCGAGGACGCTGTTGAAGCCCATCAGCGACCCAAGGTCGAGCGCTATGACGACCACCTATTCATGTCTATCAAGACCGTCACGTACGACAACGACGACATCGAAACCGCTGAAGTCAACGCCTTTCTTGGCGCGAACTATCTGTTGACCGTTCGCCACGGCAAGGGCCACGACCTTCGCGCAGTTCGCCATCGGGCCGAGACTCAGGACCACGAACTCGAGCACGGCCCAACGGCCGCTTTGTATGCGGTTGTCGATTCGGTGGTGGATGACTACGAGCATGTCGCCGCCGAACTCGAGATCGACGTACAAGAAGTCGAGACCTCGGTCTTCTCCAACATTCGTACGAGCGATTCTTCGCGCATCTATCGGCTCAAGCGGGAAGCGCTCGAATTCCGTCGTGCTGTCATGCCGCTGCGCGAACCGGTCAACCGTTTCTCGGCCGGAGCCATGCCCGAGGAAGCCCGGCCGTACTTTCGGGACATCGGCGACCACTTGTCACGAGTCGCGGAATCCATCGACGCCACCGACCACCTGCTCGACAACGCGCTCAACGCTCATTTGGCTCATTTGGCCATTCAACAGAATGACGACATGCGAAAACTGGCCGCCGGCGCCACACTCTTCGGAGTGCCGACGGCAATCGCCGGGGTTTATGGAATGAACTTCGACCACATGCCCGAACTTCGCTGGCAGTACGGCTATCCCATGGTGGTGGTCGCGATGGTCGCATTGTGCGCCTTGATCGTATGGCGCTTCCGCAAATCCGGCTGGCTGTAGAGCCGGCTGGCTCTAGCTGACCGTCACAGTCGAGGAGATAACACTCGTGCCGACGAGAAT
>JBDSQP010000405.1:0-5442 GCA_039929755.1 Aeromicrobium sp.
CGTCTTGCCCGACGACCGTGAACTGCTCAGTCGAGCTGTGCGCGGAGATCGACTGGCCTTCGATCAGCTCTACCTTCGACATGTCCGACCCGTCTACTGGCAGGCGTACTCCGTCGTTCGCAATGAGCTCGACGCTGAGGATGTGACCCAGGAAGTCTTCATCACGACGTGGAAGAAGATCGCCACGATCAGGATGGTCGATGATTCCCTGTTGCCTTGGCTCCTGGTCACGGCGCGCTACACGGCGCTGAACAAGCGGCGGCAAACGTTGCGCGACATGGCCCGGCGGCAAGACCTCGACGGGGACCTGGCCGACAAATCCGGGTCGGTCGAGGAAACTGTCGAACACGAGGCGCTGCTAGCACGCGTCAACAAATGCGTCGCCGAGTTGTCCGGCCCCGATCGACAGCTCTACGAGTTGTGCATCAGCGGCGACCGCACGTATGCAGAGGCCGCCAAGGAGTTGGGCGTGAGTCACGGCGCCGTACGTAACCGGGTGTCGCGTATCCGAAATCGGCTTCGAGCCGACATCTACGTCTTGAGGGGCACAGCATGAACACCACCATCCCTGAGTTGAGCGACGACCAGATTGAGTCGATGCGCTTCACGATAATGACCGACGTCGGCAAGGCCGCACGTTCGAAGACCCGCCGCTACCGCCAGATCGTGCTGGGCACGGCGACGGTTGTGGCCCTCGCCGGAATCGGCGGCACGGCACTCGGCTCCGGCGGCGCTCCCGACGCTTCGTATTCGACCGCTAGCCGTGCCGCCACCAGTGACTCTGCGGCCCGCGACTCTGGCTCGCAGGTCAACGGACTGGCCAAGAGTGACGCCGCCGGAAGCGAGGGATTCCCCGCGACACTGCAAACAAACCGGGAAATCATCACCACCGGGATGATCTCGATGACGGTTTCCAGGCCGACTGACGCCGCACAGAAGATCAGTCGCTGGGTTGAAACGGTCGGCGGCCGAATCGACTCTCGCGACGAGATAGCACCCGTGGGCGACGACGGTGGCAGCGTCCACCTTGTCATCCGCATCCCGCAGTCCAAGGTGACTGGCACGATCGACAAATTCCGCTCGTACGGAAAGGTCAATTCGGTCAACCTCGCCGATCAGGATGTGACGACCGAGGGCCAGGATCTCGATGCCCGCATCAAGGCTCTTCGCATCTCGGTCGCCCGTCTCGAAAATCTCATGAAGGACGCAAAGTCAACGTCGGACCTGCTGAAGGCCGAGGCGGCATTGAGCGAACGCCAGGCCAATCTCGACAGCCTCGTTGCTCAGCGAAAGGGCCTCACCGATCAGGTCTCGTTGTCCTCGCTCAATATTGACCTGTCCGCCAAGCCGATGGCCAACAGTGTGTCGCCTTCGGGGTTCTGGGGTGGCGTCGTCAGCGGCTGGAACGCCCTTGTGTCGGCAATCGACGCAACCGTTCACGGCATCGGCGTCATACTCCCCTGGGGTCTCGCCCTCGCTCTACTCGGCGGGATCGCCTGGGTCGGACGGCGCGTCATCCGCAAGCGTGTCTGAGTCAATGCCCTGCTGACTTTCCAAATAGGCGCGATAGGCGAATTTCGGGACCACCATGCGCCAGGCGTCGAGCACGATTTCACGCATCTCTTTGGCGTCGATCCGATCCAGGCGAAGCATCACCCAGTTGAAGCGAAGGTCACTCTCAGGCGGCATGAGGTAGGTCTTCGGGTCCGACTCCACCAACGCTTCGCGTTCCTCTTTGGGGAACGCAAAGCCCAGGATGGTCTCGTCCCGTGAGAACGCCAGCCACACGATGCTGCCAACCCGGAACTTCACCCGATCCCGCACCAGCACTTCATACGATCGCGGCAACGTCGAGGCCAGTCGACGTACGTCCTCAGTCGTGACCACGCCTACCGCGTGGAACTCACGATCGGAGGCGACGTGTACGGCGAGATGTTGCCACCATCGACGTCGATCGTACGAACCCTGAGGTAGTACTTTGTGTTGGCCTTCAGCCCATCGAGGATCGCCGCGTTCGTTTCGAACCGTCGGTATTCGGCTGCGGCCATCAAGGGGCTGGTCGACAACTGGATTCTATATTTGACCGCGTTGGTGACAGCGTCCCATTTGACGACGATCGTGTTCGGTCCCTGTGCGGTGACGGCGAATCCCGTTATGGGTTTGTCACTCACCGGCAACGGCTCGGTCGGCGCCGGAGGTTCGCACACCGGCGGCGGGTCCACCGGCGGCGGGTCCGTCGGCGGCGGATCGGTCGGCGGCTGGCCCGTCAACGGCATCGGCAGATTGAACGCCGTCGAAAACGAAGGGGCCGTCGCGGCGGCATACAGATATGGGGCGCCGATGACGTCCTCATAGAGGCGGGTGATCCCGTGATGCGTGAGCTTCGAGGTGACCACGCGGCCGTTCTGGCTGGGATGGATGATCGTGGTCAACACGACATTGCCGGAGTTCTTGTCGTCCTCATCGGCGGTCAGCATCACGGCAAGGTGACCCGACCTCCAGTCCGGGCTCGCGAAGATCTTCGTCATCCAACCCTTGAACCACTGATCGGCCGCCGCAAGGGAGCCGTCATGTGCATCGTGGTCGAGGTTCGGAATCACCATGCCCGCGTTGGGAAGGGTTCCCCCCGCGATATCGGCATCGAGTTTGGCCACCGGCACATCGAACTTGTTGCACAGGGCGCTTTCGTTGACGAAGTACGGCCACGGGTTATGCCTCACTGCGTACGCCGTGCCACCGCCCATCGCGCAATTGCTCGTCATACCGTCGGCATAGACCTTGGCTGTCTTTCCGGCAGCGATGGCCTGGCCGAAGACGGACATGCCATCGACGCCGTTGGACCCTGGACCCCCGTTGTCGGTGATGCCGTAGGTCTTGCCACCGGCGATGGCGATGTAGTTGGGGAGCGAGGGATGCATCGTGGCCACATGCTGCGTGGCGTAGCCGTAGCGGGTTGCGAGCCCGAATGCGTAGGGCATCCCGGCCTTCATCTGGCTGATGGAGTGGTTCTCCTCCACAAACACCAGCAGCTTGGTGACCGTGTTTTCCGCCGCCTGGGGTTCAGCGTTGACCGGCGCGATGAAGAGTGTCGTCAGCAGCCCGCAGGCTCCGACTGAACCGGCGAACTTCGCAAACTTGTGCATCATGACTACTCCCATGTCCCACGCATTGGGGAAGACCGGGAGAGGTGCCCCTCTCCCGAACGTGCGTGTTACTGATAACTCTAAAGGTCGAGATGAGGGTTTGTGCGGCAACGCGCGATTCTGCCGTTCGTGTCGCGAAGTCGGAAATCGCTAGGGTGGAGCCAGCCCGACACGAAGTGACAATCGATGACCCCCAGCACCGGACCCCTCCGCCTCCGCGCGATCACGGCGAGCTTGATACTCGTGCTTGCGGCGGGGTGCTCGTCAACGGCCGGTGGCCCGACGCCAAATCCTCATGCCGTCGACACGCCAACCGCCGACTCCAATTGCGCGGACTTGATCGTGCTCGGGCTTCGGGGCTCGACCCAATCGTCAACCGGGTATGCCGGAATGGGCCAGGAAGCGTTCCTCTCGGCCAGCAACATCGTCGACCGCCTACGCCAAAAGTCCGACACAACGGTCAGGCTCGAAGGGATCGACTATGACGCCTCAAGGGCGTCGACAAATGCCCAGTACGTGGCTGGCGTGGCGGACGGGCGACGCAAATTGGCGTCCCGATATGACAAGTTGACCCAGGAGTGCAGGAGCAGCAAGTTCGCCTTCATCGGTTTCAGCCAAGGCGCCCAGGCAGTTCACGAGTACGCCTACAACCTCACCGCCGGGCAATCCCGCAACCTGGTGCTGATCGCGATGATCGCCGATCCGCGGAAGAATCCGACCGTCCAGATCACCCAATGGTCCTTCTCCGATGCGCCGACCAAGAACTCGGGCAAGGTCGGACCCGGGCCCCGATTCCTCCCCAGCGTGCGACAGAATGCGATCACATTTTGCGCAACTCAGGACGAGGTGTGCAACTGGCCGCCCGGACGCGTGCCGGGTGTCGTCTCCGAGACGCACAGGCACTTCTACGAGATGCCCGCTCATGTTCGGTCGACCGGTGCACAACTCGTCGCTGTGTTGCACCGCAATGGTGTCCGGTGAAGGTCAGACCAACTGGGACTTGATCGCGCCGGCAAGAGGTGTGCTCGGGCGTCCGATCAGCTGCTCCAGGTGACCGCTCCCGACGAAAAGTTCTCCGTCCCGGAGTCCTCGATCGGCATCGGCGTAGATGGCCGCGACCGCTTCGGGCAGCCCAGCGCCGACGAGTACCGAGGTGAAGTCGGCGGTCGACAAATCCTGGTAGACAACCGGCTGACCGCTCAGTGCGCCCAACTCGGCGGCATACTCGGTCAGCGTGAACGATGAGCCGCCCAGTTCGTACACCTTGCCGCCCTGGTCATCGAGGGTGAGAACTGCCGCCGCTGCGGCGGCGAAGTCGGCGCGCGTCGCGGCGCTGACCTGACCATCACCGGCTGCACCAATGACGGCTCCATGCTCCAGTGCGACGGGAATCTGCTGAGACCAGTTCTCGATGTACCAACTGTTCCGAAGCAGAACGACGGGAAGGCCTGACGCGGCAAGGTACTTTTCAGTCTCCTGGTGTTCGCCGGCGAGCAGGAGTGTCGATGTGTCGGCATTCGCGATACTCGTGTAGGCCAAGAGCGAGACACCGGCGGCCGAGGCAGCGTCAATGAAATTCCGATGTTGAACGACTCGCTGGCCGACTTCGCTCGAGGACACCAATACCGCCCGGTCGACGCCGACAAACGCCTCCTTGAGCGATGCGGGATCGGAGTAGTCGGCACGGCGTACGACGACTCCCTGTGCGCCGAGATCCGAGATCGAATCGACATTGCGTGCCGTTGCCACAACCTCGGATGCGGGGACACCGCGTTCGAGGAGTGACTCGACGATGAGGCGCCCGAGGTGGCCGCTGGTTCCGGTGACGAGGATGGTCATGGTGGTTCCTTCCATAGGGGTTCTTCTGGTTCCAACCACCTGCCACCCGACTAACTTCCCTTTTGTTAGTACCCACTTTGAAGTAAGGTACATACATGAAAGTAAGCACCCCACTCTTTGCCGACGGCGTATTCCCCGCGAACTGCCCGAGCCGGACCGTTCTGGATCACGTGACCAGCAAATGGGGAGTGCTCGTGCTCCTCGCCCTGTCCGAATCGGGAACACTGCGTTGGAGTGAGTTACGCCGCCGGGCTCAGGGCGTCAGCGAGAAGATGCTGGCCCAGACCCTGCGGATGCTGGAGGTCGACGGCTTCATATCTCGCGAGGCCCGCCCCGTCGTGCCGCCACATGTGGAATATTCGCTGACCGACCGAGGCGCCGAGATCGCTGCACTGCTCAACCCGCTGATGGTCTGGATCGTCGCGAACGCCGAAGACATCCTGAACCCGTAACAGCATCC
>JBDSQP010000406.1:0-7055 GCA_039929755.1 Aeromicrobium sp.
CAGCCGCGGGATTCAACTATCGCAATGCGCCGGCCGTCGAGTACGCCCGTGAGCTCATCGCTTCGGGGGGCCTCGGCAAGGTCAACCACGTCTCCATCAAGTTTCTCGCCGACTATGCAGCGCATCCGCAAGGCGCCCTGTCATGGCGATTCCTCAATGAGTTCTCCGGCAGCGGCGTTCTCGGCGACTTGGTGAGCCATGCTGCTGACCTGGGGCGATATGTCGTGGGGGAGCTGTCCGAACTCGTGGTCGACGATGCGCGATTCATTCCGCAGCGTCCCGAAGCAGTCGGCGCCGCTTCGCACTTCTCCCGCGGCGGCGACGGCCCTTTGCTCGAGGTGGAGAACGAGGATTATGTCGCCGCACTGCTTCGATTCGAAAACGGCGCCCGCGGCACCCTCGAATCCAGCCGTGCCGACGTCGGTGAGCAATGCTCATACGGAATTCACGTACACGGCGAAAAGGGTTCCCTGTCGTGGGACTTCCGCCGGATGGGTGAGCTCCAGGTATGCCTTGATCAGGACTACCAGAACGCCTCCTACTCGACCGTCTACATGACTCCGGGCGACGGCGAAATGGGCGCCTTCCAGCCGGGTGCCGGAATCGCCATGGGTTACGACGACCTCAAGGTCATCGAGGCCAAACGGTTGGTCGATTCGATCGCCGACGGCAAGTCGCACGGTGCCACGATTCACGACGCCGTGATCGCAGCAGAAATTGTCGACGCCATGAAGGCCTCGATCGATGGCCGCAAGTGGGTGACGCTGTGAGCCTTCGTATTGGAGTCATCGGCGCCGGCGCCATGGGCGCGGACCACGTCCGCACGATCGACGCGAACGTGCCTGAAGCGCGTGTCTCCGAGATTTTCGATTCCGATACTGAGCGGGCTCGAGCCGTGGCAGAGTCGGTTGGCGCGAGCGCCTCTTCATCGGCTGAATCGCTCATCGATTCGAATGATGTCGACGCCGTCGTCATCTGTTCCCCCGATTTCACCCATGCCGATTTGGCAATGGCCTGCATCGTGGCCGGCAAACCTGTTTTGTGCGAAAAGCCTCTGGCAGTCACAGCGGAGGATTCGCTCACTGTCGTCGAGGCGGAGATCGCTGCCGGACGCCAATATGTCCAGGTCGGTTTCATGCGCCGGTTCGATCCCGGGTATGTCGAACTCCGAGAAACGCTGCGAAGTGGCGGGCTCGGACAACCCCGCCTCGTTCATTGCCTGCATCGCAATGCGAAGGCGCACCCGTCGGCGACGAGTGAGGGAATCGTCACGAACTCGATGATCCACGAGCTGGACACCATTCGGTGGCTGCTCGGGGATGAGGTAGTCGGCATCGAAGTCCGATCGCCGGTTGCCGAGGGACTCCGCGATCCGCAACTTGCCACGATCGAAATGCTCTCCGGCGTTCTCGTCAGCGTCGAAGTCTTCGTCAACGCTGGCTACGGCTATGACGTGCGTTGTGAAGTTGTCGGCACCGGCGGGACGGCCTCTCTGGTGCCGAATCACGGGATTAGTGTGCGGCGCCAAGGCAATGACGGGGTGCAGGTCAGCGACGACTTCATTGCCCGTTTCGCCGACGCCTACCGGCTCGAGCTCGGCGCCTGGGCAGAAGGGGCGATCAATGGAGTCGTCAACGGGCCGAGCGCGTGGGACGGCCATCTCGCCAATGTCATCGCGGCCGCCGGGGTCACTTCGCTGACGTCGGGAACGCGCCAACCCATCTCCGCCCTGTCGACGCCATCGCTGTACGCGGCACGCGACCAATAAGAGAGTTGACCGAATGTCTCTCGCACCTGTACGTATCGGCCTGATCGGCGCCGGCCGCATCGGGAGTTCTCACGCCCAGATCATTGCAAAGCGGGTGCCCGGAGCCGAGCTGGTCGCCGTCGCCGACCCCCGGCCAGGCGTCGCTGCGGCGCTCGCCAATCCCCTTGGCGCACGCGGAGTCGTCTCGCCCGAGGAGTTGTTCGCCGACGAGGACATTGAAGCGATAGTCATCGCTGCTTCGTCCACCGCCCATGCCGAGCTGATCGTCGGTGCCGCCGAGGTCGGCAAGCACGTATTCTCGGAGAAGCCCGCGGGTATGAGTCTCGACGAAATCGACCGTGGGCGGGCGGCGACGTCGAAGGCCGGCGTCGCGTTCCAGGTCGGTTTCAATCGCCGGTTCGCCGCCGACTTTCAGGCTGCTCGCGACGCTGTGGCCACCGGCAAGATCGGCACAGTCCAGCTCATGCGCTCGCTTACACGCGACCCGGGGACGGGTCCGGAGAACCCGGGCGACGTTCCGCCCTGGACGATCTTCACACAAACTCTCATTCACGACTTCGACACGTTGAACTGGCTCAATCCGGGTGCTCGCGCGGTCGACGTACTCGCCACTGCCGACGCCTTGGTCCGGCCAGACTTCAGGGACCACGGGTTGCTCGACACTGCCGTGGTGGTGATCCGCTACGACAACGGCGCGATCGCGACGGCCGAGGCGAGCTTTGCCGCTGTCTACGGCTACGACGTACGCGGCGAGGTGTTCGGTTCGGGCGGCATGGTGACTGCCGGCGACGGAATGTCCACGTCGATGAGGCTCTTCGACGCAGCCGGTCTATCGGCGTCGACCGCTCGTGGAGACATCGAACTGATGCTCGATGCTTACACGGCTGAGTTCGTCGAGTTCGCCGAGGCCGTGCGCGACGGTCGGTCGCCATCGGTTACCGGCGACGATGCGTACGCTGCCTTCGCAATTGCCCAGGCCTGCATCGAGTCGTACACGTCCGGCGCGAGAGTCGCGCTATGACGTTCACCCTCGCCGTCTGTTCAGAGATGGTCTTCACCGACCTGCCGATCGAGGAACGCATCAGCCGCATCCACGACGCTGGCTTTGCCGTTGAGATCTGGGACTGGACCGTCAAGGACATCGACGCACTCGTTGCCACCGGTGCCAGCTTCACCTCGATGACCGGCTACATCACTGGCAACCTGACCGATCCTGCCGCTGCGGATGAACTTCTGCGTACCGCGGAGGAGTCCGTCCACATCGCGAAACGGCTGCAGTGTCCTTCGCTGAACTTACATGGCACCGGCCTCGATAGTCAGGGTCTGCCCGTTGTACCTGTCGAGGTCGTCACGGGGGAAATGTGGCTGGCCGCGGCCGACACGCTACGCCGGATTGCCGAGCTCGGTCAACGGGAGGATGTTGTGTTCACTCTGGAGAATCTCAACACCGCGGTCGATCATCCTGGAACGCCGTTTGCGAAAGCCGCTGACACTCTGGCCCTGGTGAAGGCCGTCGACAATCCGCACCTGCGGATGAATCTCGACCTCTATCACGCCCAGATCGGCGAGGGGAATCTCATTGAGTTGATTGGCCACTGCGCTCCGTTCATCGGTGAAATCCAGGTCGCCGATGTGCCTGGACGCTGTGAACCCGGAACAGGAGAGATCAACTATCCGGCAATTGCCCGCGCCCTCCACGAGGTCGGATACAACGGCGTTGTCGCGATGGAAGCGTGGGCAAGCGGCGACAGCGTCGAGGCGCTCAAGCGTTTTCAGGCCGCGTTCATGTCCTGATCGCTGACTGCGACGCGCGGGCCGTCTGCCATGAGCGAACACAGCGTGTTTCCGCGTGTGTTCGCCACGCGTGGCGTCTAGGTTAGGCACGTGAACTCAGACATGACTCCTCAGATGGCGGCCGAAACCGGCCCCTCTGATCTCGATGGCCACATTTACCAGCGACTGCTCAAGGAACGCATCATCTTCCTGGGCTCAGAGGTCCGCGACTCCAACTCCAACGCGATCTGCGCACAGATGTTGTTGCTGAGCGCCGAGGATCCCGAGACTGACATCTTCCTGTACATCAACTCCCCGGGCGGCTCCGTCGACTCGGGCATGGCGATCTACGACACGATGCAGTTCATCTCCAACGATGTCGCCACCGTCGGTATGGGCCTTGCGGCCTCGATGGGGCAGTTCCTTCTCGCCGCTGGCACCAAGGGCAAGCGCTACGCACTCCCGCACGCCCGCATCATGATGCACCAGCCCTCGGGCGGCATCGGCGGTTCTGCGTCGGACATCAAGATCCAGGCACAGCAGAGCATCCTGCTCAAGAAGCAGCTCAACCAGTTGCAGTCCCTGCATTCGGGCCAGACGGTCGAACAAATCGAGCTTGACTCCGACCGCGACCGCTGGTTCACCCCGGATGAGGCCAAGGATTACGGCCTCATCGACAAAGTCGTTGCCAACGCAGGAGCCATCAAATGAGTTACTACATTCCCCAGTGGGAAGAGCGCACGTCCTACGGCTTCCGCCGCATCGACCCGTACGCCAAGCTGTTCGAGGACCGCATCATCTTCCTCGGCACACCGATTAGCGACGATGTCGCCAATGCGGTCATGGCTCAGCTCCTGTGCCTTCAGCAGATGGACCCCGACCGCGATATCCAGATCTACATCAACTCACCGGGTGGCTCGTTCACAGCCATGACGGCGATTTTCGACACGATGCGCTACATCAAGCCCGACGTTCAGACGGTTTGCCTCGGTCAGGCCGCTTCGGCTGCCGCGATCCTGCTAGCCGCCGGCACACCGGGCAAGCGTCTTGCTCTTCCCAACAGCCGCATCCTGATCCACCAGCCCTACACAGAGGGCACCGGCGGTCAGATCTCCGACCTAGAGATCCAGGCCAACGAGATTCTCCGTATGCGCACGTTGATGGAAAAGATGATCGCCGACGCCACCGGCAAGGACAGGAAGAGGTCAGCCGCGACGTCGATCGTGACAAGATCCTCACCGCCGACATGGCACTCGAATACGGCCTGATCGACCAGATCCTCGACACTCTCAAGACCGCAGCGGTCTAAGACCAGGACTGAGACACTAGAAAAGGACACGGACCAAGTGATCGCATTGCGGGCAGTTTTCGCCGATACTGTCAAGATGTCGGCTGCCGAGTCGTCTGCTCGTTTCTGCCTCCGAAAGGACCACGCTCGTGGCGCGAATAGGTGAGACCGCGGATCTGCTCAAGTGCTCTTTTTGCGGAAAGAGTCAGAAGCAGGTCAAGAAGCTAATCGCCGGTCCCGGTGTCTACATCTGCGATGAGTGCATCGATCTGTGCAACGAGATCATCGAAGAGGAGTTGGCCGAAGGCGCCGAACTCAGCCTCGGTGAGCTCCCCAAGCCGCACGAGATCTACGAGTTCCTCAACGGCTACGTTATCGGTCAGGACAACGCCAAGCGTTCCCTGGCCGTCGCGGTTTACAACCACTACAAGCGTGTCCAGGCCGGGGTGGCCACGGGCCGCAACAAGGACGATCAGGTCGAGTTGGCCAAGTCCAACATCCTCATGGTCGGCCCGACCGGTTGTGGCAAGACCTACCTCGCACAGACACTCGCTCGCATGCTCAACGTGCCGTTCGCGATCGCAGATGCCACGGCGTTGACCGAGGCCGGTTATGTCGGCGAAGACGTTGAGAACATCCTGCTCAAGTTGATTCAGGCCGCCGACTACGACGTCAAAAAGGCCGAAACCGGCATCATCTACATCGATGAGATCGACAAGATCTCGCGCAAGAGCGAAAACCCTTCGATCACCCGCGACGTGTCGGGTGAAGGTGTGCAACAGGCGTTGCTCAAGATCCTTGAAGGCACCACAGCTTCGGTCCCACCGCAGGGTGGACGCAAGCATCCGCATCAGGAGTTCATCCAGATCGACACGACCAACGTGTTGTTCATCGTCGGCGGCGCATTCGCCGGCCTCGGAGAGATCATCGAACAGCGCAGCGGCAAGATGAGCCTTGGCTTCAATGTCGACAAGAACGCTCCCGGCAAGATGAAGGAACCCGAAAAGATCTACTCCAAGGTCTTGCCCGAGGATCTCCTCAAGTTCGGCCTGATCCCCGAGTTCATCGGCCGTTTGCCCGTCATCGCTGCGGTCGACAATCTCGATCGTTCGGCCCTCGTCACGATCCTCACCGAGCCCCGCAACGCGCTTACCAAGCAGTATGTCCGCCTGTTCGAGATCGATGACGTCGAACTCGAGTTCACTGGCGACGCCTGCGAAGCCATGGCTGATCTCGCCCTGGCTCGTGGCACCGGAGCGCGAGGCCTTCGCTCGATCATCGAAGACGTACTCGAACAGGTTATGTATGACATCCCGAGTCGTGACGATGTCGCCAAGGTCATCGTGACCGCGTCGACTGTCGACAAGTCCTCAGGCCCCACAGTCCTGACCCACGATGAAGTAGCAAAGAAGGCCTCCTAGTGGTTGCTGGTGCCCGAGCAATTGATGTTGCCCTGTTCGGTGCCACCGGCTTTACCGGCGGTCTCACGGCCGAATACCTCGGCACGCATATGCCTGCCGGCAAAACCTGGGCAATCGCGGGCCGCAATCCCGGCAAGCTCAAGGCAATTGCCGACCGGATCGACAAACTTGGGGGAGTAGCCCCATCGGTCATCGAGGCGGACATCGCCGATGCCGCTTCCATGAAGGCACTCGCCGAACAGACCCGTGTTCTCATCACGACTGTCGGCCCTTACTTCCAGCATGGTGAGCCTGCGGTCAAAGCCTGCGCCGAAGCCGGCACGCACTATGTCGATCTGACCGGCGAGCCGGAGTTCGTCGACAAGATGTGGCTCAAATACCACGAAGTCGCCAAGGCATCGGGCGCCAAGATCATTCACGCCTGTGGCTTCGATTCGATTCCCTACGACCTTGGTGTGCTCTTCACCGTCGAACAGTTGCCCGAAAATGTCCCGATCTCCATCGAGGGCTACATCAGGGCAGGTGGTGCACCTTCGGGCGGCACCTACCATTCGGCGATCGGTGCGTTTTCGCGACTGCGCGAGGCCGGCAAGACCGCTGGCGAACGGCGCAAGGTCGAGGAACGTCCCGCCGGCCGCACGATTCGCGGCGGCGGCAAGATAGGACGAGGTGCGCAGGGCGAAGGCTGGGGTCTTCCGCTTCCGACGATCGATCCCCAGATCGTTCTGCGATCGGCCCGGTCGCTCGATCGTTATGGTCCCGAATTCTCGTACCAGCACTTCGCGCACTTCAAACACCTTCATAT
>JBDSQP010000407.1:0-2737 GCA_039929755.1 Aeromicrobium sp.
TGCTCAAGACCAAGGACCACGAGTCCGACCTCAAGGGACGCGGCAAGACGATCTCCCTGTATGTCGGCGCGCCGATCGACGTCACCGGCGAGGATCCTGTCGCCGAAACCGCGAGACTACGGGCAGCGATGGCCGCTCTGCTCGATCAGGCGATCAACGAGTATCCGATTTCGCCCAAAGGCAAGTGGTGGGCGCCGGCCCGTCTCGGCGGAACAGCGCCGACGCCGGAGCAAGCCAAGAAGTTGGACGAAGAAGAGTTGGCTGCCCGCGCGGCGCGCAGAGCCAGGTCCGAAGGCAACTAGTCTCCGACTGATCCGTCGGCCAGTTCGCGCAAGAGGTCGAGATGGCCGTTGTGCCGGGCGGTCTCCTCGATGAGGTGCAGGATCACCCATCGCACGTTGGGGTGGAAGTCGGGAAAGGGTTTCGCGGTCTTTTGTTCGAGATCGAGTCCACTGATCACGTCGTCGGAGTCGACGATCTGTTCTTCGTAGGCGGCGATCACGTCCGCAACGTCCATGCTGAGCGCCTCGGTCATTTCGCCGTCAGGGTCCTCTTTGGACCAGGGTGCGCCGATGTCTTCGCCCAGCACACCTCGGCGCAGCCAGTCGCGCTCGACCCACCGCAAATGGTTGAGCAGTGTCGCGGGCGTGGTCAGCGGCGACGTCGAAATCGGCGCTGCGTGGGCGTCGGAGTCGCTGAGCCCACGCACCTTGAACAGGGCGGTTTCGCGTGCGTAGGAGAGCATGCTGAGCAGTGTCGAGCGTTCATCGGGAGCTGACGGGATGTCGGTTCGAGTCATGCTGTCAGCCTTACACAGTGCACTGACAAGACAGCCTCCTGACGTCGGTGCCAACCTGACGTCGGTGCCAACCTGACACAATGGCTCCGTGAGTGAACCCCTGATCCTGGGCATTGAGTCTTCGTGCGACGAGACCGGTGTCGGCATCGTCCGCGGCACCGAACTCCTTGCCAACGCGGTGGCATCCAGCGTCGAGGAGCACGTGCGCTTTGGCGGCGTGGTTCCCGAGGTCGCCAGCCGCGCCCACCTCGAGGCAATGGTTCCAACCCTTGAACAGGCGTATGCCGAAGCGGGCATACGCGTGCAGGATGTCGACGCGATCGCGGTGACGTGTGGCCCTGGCCTGACCGGGGCGCTCCTGGTCGGAATCGCCGCCGCCAAGGCTCTTGCACTCGCCCACAACAAGCCGCTCTACGGCATCAATCACCTCGTGGCACATGTCGCGGTCGATCAACTCGAACACGGCAGGTTGCACGAGCCGGTGGCGGCCCTCCTGGTCAGCGGCGGCCATACGTCGCTGCTTATGGTCAACGACATCACCGATGACGTGCGCCTCATCGGTGAAACCATCGATGATGCTGCGGGCGAAGCCTTCGACAAGGTTGCGCGCCTCCTCGGGTTGCCCTACCCGGGTGGCCCCCACATCGACCGTGTTGCCAGAGACGGTGATCCCACAGCCATACCGTTCCCTCGTGGTTTGACCGGTGGCCGCGACATGGAAAAGCACCGCTACGACTTCTCGTTCTCGGGACTCAAGAGTGCGGTTGCCCGCCACGTCCAGCATGAGGAGCGTATGCAGCGGGAACTCCCTGTCGCCGACGTTGCGGCTTCGTTCCAGGACGCCGTATGCGATGTGCTCTCCAAGAAGACGATGGCCGCCTGCCGGGCCAATGGGGCCAAGACCCTTCTCGTCGGCGGGGGAGTGGCCGCCAACAGCAGGTTGCGTACGTTCATCGAGGAACGTGCGGGAGCCGAAGGCATCACCGTTCGCGTGCCAAGACCGGGGCTGTGTACCGACAACGGCGCCATGGTGGCCGCTCTCGGGGCCGAACTCGTACGCCGCGGCCACAAGCCTTCATCCCTCGACCTGCCTGCCGACTCGAGCATGCCCGTCACGCAGGTCTACGCAACCTAGGAGACATGTCCATGCCCACGCCCGACGAACTCGAATCTGTCCTGGCTGAGGTGGGTTCGGCATCACAACGGATCCGCGACGCCCTTCGGGCTGCCACTGCTGATCAGCTTGCGGCCGACTCGCCGTTGCCCGACTGGACGCGAGCCCACGTTGCGGCACACGTCGCCGGTCTCTCTCACGCCATGGCGCGGCAATTCGAGTACGCATCGCGGGGCGAGCAGATTGAGTACTACACCGGCGGTATGGAAGGCAGGAACGCAGAGATCGAGGTCCTCGCTGCGCGTTCCGCCGAGCAACTGAAGGTTGAGGTCGCCCAAGCCCTCGACCACTTTGCCGAAGCGATGGGTTCGATGACTCCCGCGGATTGGACCCGTCCGATCTCCTATCGGGAGGGCGATGCTTTCAGCGGTCTCGAAGCTGCCTGGCGCGAGTACGTCATCCATCTGGTCGATCTGGACCTCGGGGCGACGAACTCCGAATGGACCGAGGCGTTCTGCCTGAACGCCATTGGCTTCCTCGCTTCACGTGTACCTCAGGGAATGACTTTGGTGGTCCCTTCGGGCCTGCGCCTCGGCGATGGTGCCGAAGAGGTGCAGGCCGACGGCACATTGCAGGACCTTGCGGCTTGGCTGGCCGGTCGTGAACCTGTCGGCCCGATCTCATTCTCGATCGGACACACACCCGAGCTCGGCCCTTGGCCGGCCCGGAAGAACTAACGGCCGAGGGGTCAGGCCGACCCACAATTTGTGCAGTGGGGTGAACCCACCCGTCGCGGATTGGAGCACGAAGCGCACTCGGCGACG
>JBDSQP010000408.1:0-9313 GCA_039929755.1 Aeromicrobium sp.
CGTGCTTCGCAGTTGACGTTGGGTCGTGGTGACCACTCGCTGTCAGTCATTGGCGAGTTGGGGATGGCCCGCAATGTTTCGCCGTCGGCGGCGGGAACCCATTATGGGTTCGCGCTGGGCCTGGCGAGGCTCCCACTAGTTGCTGGGGTGTTCGCTTCGGGTGGGATCAGTGAGCAGGCTGCCCGCAATATTGTTTCCGAGGCCACCGGCCTGGACGGTGCACAAGCGGCCACGCTCGATGGCCAGCTTGCGCCCAGGTTGGTGGGGTTGACGCCCGGCAGGGCCCGTGACTTGACTCGTGAGTTCGTGATCGGTATCGATGCTGATGCGGCTTATCAGCGGGCTGTGCGTAACCGGCGTGACCGGTTCGTGTCCCTGTTCCCCGAAACTGATGGGGTGTCGGTGTTGCATGTGCGGGGACCGGCCGAGCAACTCCTGGCCGCCTATGCCGCCCTCAAGTCCGCCGCAGCCACCGCAAGGGTTGCCGGTGATCCGCGTAACCGTGGGCAGGTCATGTTCGATGAATTCGTTCAACGCGTGACAGGTCGGGAGAGGGCCACTGACGTCAACGTTGAGATCGGCCTGATCATGACCGCCGCGACGTTGATGCGCACCAACCAGGCGCCAGCACTCCTTGTCGGTTTTGGTCCGATTCCGCCCGAGTTGGCCCACAATTTGATCGCCGCGGGCCACGAAACGTGGATCCGCAGACTGTTCACCGACCCTGTTGACGGTTCGGTGTCTGATTGTGATCAGAGGCGTCGCCGGTTCACCGGCAGCGTGCGAAACCTCATCACCGCGAGGGACAGGACCTGCAGGCAGCCGGGTTGTGACTGCCGGGTCAGCGAGTTCGATCACATCCTGGCCCACCACAGGGGCGGGCCGACGACGCTCGACAACGGTCAAGGGTTATGCACCCGTTCCCACACAATCAAACACCTACCCGGCTGGGCCCTCACCACCGAAAACACTGGGGCTGTCACGTGGAAGACCCCCACCGGACACCACTACACCTCCAAACGCCCACCGCTGATCCAATACCAGCCCGGCCCCGGACGACTACGCCAATAAGAGCCAAGGCGAATTATCCGTCGTAGGGAATTTCCTTGCCGGCGTCGTCAAGGCACGTCTTTCCGGCCACCCTGATGGGGAATCGGTACTTCTTGAGGTCCGTGCATGGCGGACCTTCCATCTGAGTACCGAAGGCCTCCTTCCACTTGCCCTCGACCTTCGCCCAGTACAGATTGGCACCGCTGCAGGCACTGAACGAACCGGAAGCGAAGCCCGAAGGGTCGATGTTCATCACACCGATCGAGTATGTGCACGGAGCGTCCTCCGACTTGTACTTGGTCTGCATTTCCGCGGCAATGAAGTCGATGAAGTCTTGAGGCGCGCCGACAAGTTTGTCGACCTCGGACGGTTTGGTGATCGCCACGCCATCCGGCGCGTAGTCGACAAAGGTCGGCTGCGCTGCTGTAGGTGTCGGCTTGGTTGTTTGAACCGTTGGCGTCGGTGCCGTTTTCTTGGCGTTGTCGCCGCAACCGGCCAGCGAAATTGCCACGAGAGCAATGGAGATGACGGCCATGAGGGGCCGGTCCGTGAAGACCTTCATTCCAAAAAGGTATGACAACCGGATGAGCCTTGACTCAGTATTTGAAATATTCGAGTCATGGCCGAGTCGGGCCAGTTCTGGGGTGAAAACCCCAGTTGTACGCTAAGCACTCAGTATCCAGAAGAATCCGAGAGGTTCGCTTCCGTGAATTCATCGCGCCGCCGCGGCGCCGTACGTTTGGCCATTCTCGGCATTGTCGCCGCCTCGATGACCGCGTGTGGCACAGTCCACCCAGGCAGCGCCGCCATAGTCGACGGTCAGACCATTTCGATGAAGACCGCTGACAAGGCCTCGGCCGCTTATTGCAGGCTCGCACTCGTGGTCGCTGCCCAGCAGGGTGCCAAGGAAGTTAGTGCCGCCGACACGCGACGCCAATCAGTCACCGACCTCGTGATGTTTGAGGTGGCCAAAAAGGTTGCCAAACGGCACCACCTGGTCATCGATCCGGCTACGTACCTCCTGACCGAGAAGCAACGTGCTCAGGTTGCCCAGGCCTTCCCGCACGGCGACCTCAAACAGATTCGCGACGCGATCGAGCGCAGCCAACAGACGTACGCAATCACGATCGCGCTGGGCGAAGAGTCCACCGGCGAGAAGGTCACTGCCACGACACAGTCGGCACTTGAGAGCGTCGGCCAGAGTGTGATCACCAAGTCTTACAAATCGAGTGACATCTCGATTGACCCACGTTTCGGTCTCGACAGCACCACAAAGCAGATCGCGCAGACCGGGTCACTCTCGGTTCCGGAGGGCGAAGAGCCCACGGACCTTTCGGCGCTTCCGGCTTCCCAGCGCTGCTCCTGATGCAGATACTCGTCGTCAGCCCGCGGGTGGCGCCGGGCCTCCTGACGCTCTCGGCCTGGGATGCGATGCGCGCGGCGGCGACCGTCCGTGCGACGGATCTCGATGACCCGCATGTGGAGGCAATCGTGACGGCCGGCATTGCCGTCGACGCAACGCCAGCAGTCCCGTCCTATGAAGCGGACGCAGTATGGATCGCGCCGACCGGAGACGTGGGGTGGGCACAACAGATCGCGACCGACCTGGTGGATGGAACGCGGGAAGGTGGTCATGTCGAGATCATTTTTGGTTCGTACGACCAGCCGGGCGCTCGGCTGCTCGATCTCGTCGAGGTCATGGACCAACTGCGTACGCAGTGCCCGTGGACCAAGGAACAGACCCATGCTTCGCTGAGCCACTACCTGCTCGAAGAGGCCTACGAGACCCTCGAGTCGCTCGACTCGGGCAATTCCGAGCACCTGCTCGAGGAACTTGGCGACCTGCTGATGCAGGTCGTATTCCACGCGCGCATCGCCGCCGAAGCCGAAGGCTGGGACATCGACTCGGTCGCCGAGGGCATCGTCGCGAAGCTCATCTATCGCAACCCGCACGTGTTCGGCGATGAAGTCGTCACATCCGCGGATGAGGTGGATGCGCAATGGCAGCGGCTCAAGAAGGTCGAGAAGGCGCGCGCCTCGCCCCTCGATGGCATACCGGTCGAAATGCCTGCGCTCGCGTTCGCCGACAAGGTCCTCGGACGCATCGGCGATGTTGCGGTCTCGGGCAATGACTTCGGTTCCCGCTTGCTTGCCCTCGTTCAGCAGGCTCGCGCCGAGGGCGTCAACGCCGAAGAAGCGTTGCGTAAATCCGTCCGCTCACTGTTTTAGCGCGAGGCGTTAACGGGACTTGGGACCGCAAAGATAGGCTGTCCGGAGCGAACATCGATCAAGGAGAACAGCGCGTGGCAAGCATTGAAGCCGTAGGTGCACGGGAGATTTTGGACTCGCGGGGCAACCCGACCGTCGAGGTGGAAATCGCCCTCGATGACGGCACGATCGGCCGCGCGGCCGTACCTTCGGGAGCTTCGACCGGGCAGTTCGAAGCGGTTGAGCTTCGAGACGGTGGCACTCGCTACGGCGGCAAAGGCGTCCAGAAGGCTGTCGCCGCGGTCAACACCAAGATCGCCAAGACGATCATCGGTTTCGAGGCTGACGACCAGCGCGCCATCGACGGCGCCATGCTGGCCCTCGACGGCACCCCCAACAAGGCCAAACTCGGCGCTAACGCGATCCTCGGTGTGTCCCTGGCGGCCGCGCGCGCAGCTTCCGAATCGGCTCGCCTCCCGCTCTTTCGGTATGTCGGCGGCCCCAATGCGCACGTCTTGCCCGTGCC
This sequence comes from Aeromicrobium sp., assembly GCA_039929755.1. GTDB lineage: Bacteria > Actinomycetota > Actinomycetes > Propionibacteriales > Nocardioidaceae > JACMOZ01. The sequence goes on from JBDSQP010000408.1 coordinate 3,785, forward strand.
GATGCTTAACATCCTCAACGGTGGATCGCACGCCGACAGCAATGTCGACGTCCAGGAATTCATGATCGTGCCGATCGGTGCGCCGACGTTCTCCGAGGCACTCCGCATGGGCGCCGAGGTCTACCACTCGCTCAAGTCCGTCCTCAACAAGCGCGGGCTGTCGACGGGCCTCGGCGACGAGGGCGGTTTCGCACCCAACCTCGACTCCAACCGCGCCGCGCTCGACCTGATCTCCGAGGCAGTCGAGGGCGCCGGGCTGACCGTCGGCAGCGACATCGCGTTCGCCCTGGACGTAGCGGCATCCGAATTTTTCACCGACGGTGCCTACGCCTTCGAGGGCAAGTCGAAGACCGCCGAGGAGATGTCGGCCTATTACGCCGAGCTCGTCGACTCCTACCCCATCGTGTCGATCGAGGACCCCCTCGACGAGGACGACTGGGCGGGCTGGACGACTCTGACCGACAACCTCGGCGACCGTGTGCAGATCGTCGGAGACGACCTGTTCGTCACCAACGTCGAGCGCCTGACCAGGGGAATTTCCGAGGGTGCCGCCAATTCGCTGCTCGTCAAGGTCAACCAGATCGGCTCGCTGACCGAGACTCTCGACTCGGTCGAGCTCGCTCACCGCCACGGGTTCACCTGCATGATGAGCCACCGATCGGGCGAGACCGAGGACACGACGATCGCCGACCTCGCGGTTGCCACCAATTGCGGCCAGATCAAGACCGGTGCGCCGGCCCGATCGGACCGTGTCGCCAAGCACAACCAGTTGCTCCGCATTGAGGAGCTCCTCGGCTCGGCGGCGACCTACGCCGGCGCGTCTGCCTTCCCGCGACTCGTTCTCTAGGACCACTGGGCGCACAGAACGATGGCACCGAAGTCGAAGCGCGGACCGGGGCGTTCCTCCAAAAGGACCGCCGCCGGCTCGCGTCCCGGTGGACCTCGGTCGGCTTCGGCCAAAAAGGGTGTTCCCAAGCCCAAGAAGTCAGCGAAATTCACGACGCGCGCCGTAGTTCTGATGTCGGTCATTCTGCTCCTGTTGGCGTCATACACGTCGAGCCTTCACGCCTGGTGGGACCAGCGGAGCGACATACAGTCCACGAAAGCCGAAATCGTGATGCGCAAGCAAGCCATCAAGAGCCTGCAGGATGACAAGATCCGCTGGACCGATCGAGCGTTTGTCGAACAGCAGGCACGCGAACGCTTCGGCTGGGTGCTTCCCGGCGAAGTCGGTTACCGGGTCATCGGCAGCGACGGCAAGGTTCAGGGCAACGTCCCGACACTCGATGCGCCGACCGTTCCCAAGACCAAGCAGTGGTACGACAAGCTGTGGGGGACAGTCGTCGAGTCCGGCAAGGAGCCCAAGAAGGCTGTCGTCCCGCCCGACCCCAATACTGTGCTGAAAAAGTGAAGTGTAGAAACCGTAAATGAACGCTATTTCCCAAGCCGATCTTGATGCGATTCAGGAGCAATTGGGCCGCCCTCCGCGCGGCATACTCGAGATCAGTTCGCGGTGCCCTTCGGGTCATCCCAATGTGGTCAAGACCGAGCCGCGGCTCGATGACGGCACGCCTTTTCCCACGCTCTACTACATCACCTGTCCCCGCGTCGCGGCCTCGATCGGAACTCTCGAGGCATCAGGACTGATGAGGGAAATGAGTGCCCGGCTTTCGGAGGACGGGGAGCTGGTGGCCCACTACACGAGAGCCCACGAAAGCTATCTGGCCCAGCGCGAAGCGATCGGTCATGTGCCCGAAATCGACGGCATCTCAGCGGGCGGTATGCCTTCCCGGGTCAAATGCCTCCACGTGCTCATTGGACATTCGCTGGCGATGGGGCCGGGCGTCAACCCGCTCGGCGACGAAGGCCTCGAGCTTCTCGGCGACTGGTGGACCGGCAACAGCTGCGGCTCCGGCTCCGACCAGAACGGCTAGTTGAGCCCGTATTCGACCTCGGGGCGGCCGGTCTTCCCAAATCGCGTTGACCTCGAAGCGGTTCCGATTTCGGCGAGGTGCTCGAGATAGCGACGTGCTGTCACCCTCGACGCACCGATCTCATCAGCCATTTCTGTCGCAGAGAACGCCCGATCGGGAGAGCCGAGCAGCACATTGCGGATGTCTTCAAGGGTTTCGACGCTCAGACCCTTGGGCAGATCTTCGCGTGATGATCTCAACGAGTTGAGCATGGCATCGACGTCGTGTTGGCCGGTCGCCTGTTCCACATCGCGGAACTGATCGCGGTAGGTGGCATACTGCTCGAGCTTGACTTTGAAACCGGCGAACGTGAACGGCTTCAGCAGATAGGCGACAACGCCCTGCGAAACCGCTTGCCTGACGACATCGATATCGCGCGCCGACGTCACGGCGATCACGTCGATCTGGTGGCCGGCTGCTCTCAGTTGACGCAGGAGCCCCAGACCATGACCGTCGGGCAAATGCAGGTCGAGCAGAATGAGGTCGATTGGCAGCTGTCCGATCGAGCGGACGGCCTCCTGGATGGTTCGCGCGACCCCGGCGACTTCGAATGCAGGCAGGCGGGCGATGTAGGTGGCGTGGGCCTCAGCGGCGATAGCCTCGTCCTCGACTATCAGGACCTGAATCGTCACGGCGTACCACCGTCTCCGACTGTGACGTCAAAGCGCGCGCCGCCGAGTTCGCTGTTGGTCACAGTGATTTCGCCCTGATAGCGACGCACAGTCTGGCCGGCGAGCGCGAGCCCGAGACCCCGTCCGAGTCCATCTTCCTGAGTTTTGGTCGACCAACCGCGAACGAACACCTGCTCGCGGTCCTCCGCCGACACCCCTGGCCCGCTGTCCTCGATGCGGGCGTGAAATGTGCTCAGTGTTGAGTCGATCCACACCGCGACGTGTCGGTCGGTCGAACCCTGTGCCGCGTCGAGCGCATTGTCGATCAGGTTGCCGAGCACAGTCACGGCGTCGGCAGGAGTGAAGGGTGTGCCGGTGACGATGCTCTCGGGATCGAAACTCAATTCGACGCCGCGCTCGGCCGCTTGCGCCATCTTGCCGAGAAGCAGGGCGGCTATGACCGGCTCGTCGACCGACTCGACCATACGGTCGGTGAACTGCTGGGCGAGTTCGAGTTCACGCGTCGCGAATTCGACTGCGGCCTCGGGCTTGCCGATCTCGATGAGGGACACGATCGTATGCAGGCGGTTCGACGCCTCATGGTTTTGGGATCGCAGCGTGTCCGCGAGCCCTTTGACGGTGTCGAGCTCTGCCGTGACGGACTGCAGGTCGGTGCGATCACGAAGCGTCACGACGGAGCCGACATCATGTCCGTTCCAGCTCGCGGAAGCGTGGTTGATGACCAGCACGCGGTCGGCGACGAGATGGATGTCGTCATTGAGCGGTTCGCCCATCGCCAAGGACGCGGCGAGTCCCGGGTTGAGTCCGAGTGACGTGATGTTCTTGCCGATCGCAGTGTCATCGACATCGAGGAGGCGCATGGCTTCGTCGTTCATGAGAGTGATGCGCCCATTCGGGTCAAGAAGCATCAGCCCTTCGCGCACCGCACGAAGCACCGCGTCGTAGTACTCGTACATGCGGGTGATCTCGTTCTCGCCCAGGCCGTGGGTCTGCTTGGTGAGGCGCCTGCTGATCAGTGATGCGCCCAGTGCACCGACCGCGCCGACCAGAAGTGCCGCCAGCAGGATGCGGGGGAGGGCGGTCACGACCTGCTTCTGCACGCGCTCGGTCTTGATGCCGACCGAAACCAGGCCGATGACCTTGCCGCCGTCCTTGACCGGGACCACCGTGCGGACCGACGGGCCGAGGGTGCCCTTGTATTCCTCGACAATGCGCTTTCCGGTCAGCGCGGCCGCCGTATGACCGACGAACTTCTTGCCGATGTTGTCCGGATTGGGATGCGAATAGCGGATGCCTTTGCGGTTCATGATCACCACGAAGTCTGTCGCCGAATCCTTGCGGACCGCCTCGGCATACGGCTGGAGGGTCGCGCTGGGATGGGCTGTCTTCAGGGCGCTACGCACAGTGGGCGAGTCTGCGACTGAGACGGCGACCGCGACGACACTCTTTCGCGCCGTTTCGCTGCTGTCATGGCGAGCGTCAAGCCAGGCCAGAACCACGCCTCCGAGAACGAGAGCGAGAACCACGGCCAGTTGCAAGGCCAGAATCTGGCGAGCAACTGTGCGTTCGCGCTTTCTGGCCATGACACGCATTCTGCCCCACCGCTTTGTCGGCGCGACGTTGCGAACGGCCGCGTGAACTCTATGAACATAACTGTGATCGGCGTCACAAATAGCCCAATGCTGTCGTAGGGCCGAAAATATCGGTACACCTTCGCGGAGGATCTCATGGCATCACTCGTCACCAAGCCGGTCAAAAAGGACCGCACTCATTACCTCTACATCGCGGTCATTGTCGCTGTCGCCCTTGGTGTCATCGTCGGACTCAGCGCCCCGGACTTCGCCGTCCAACTCAAGCCGATCGGGACGGGCTTCGTCAGCCTGATCAAGATGATGATCGCGCCAGTCATCTTCTGCACGATCGTCCTCGGCGTCGGCTCGGTACGCAGCGCTGCCCAGGTCGGCAAGGTCGGCGGGATCGCGCTCGGCTACTTCCTCACCATGTCGACCGTTGCGCTCGGCATCGGCCTCGTCGTCGGCAACATCATTCATCCCGGTTCGGGACTGCACCTGACCAAGGAAGTCGCCGCTGCTGGCGCCGGTCAGGTTTCACCCGAGAAGCTGACAACGTCCGAATTCATACTTCACACCATCCCTGACACGCTCGTGTCATCGCTGACCTCGGGCGATGTGCTTCAGGCGTTGTTGGTGGCCCTGCTAGTCGGCTTTGCCGTTCAGGCCATGGGACGCAGTGGTGAACCGATCCTTGCTGCTGTCGGCAGCGCGCAAAAACTCGTCTTCCGCATCCTGGCCATGATCATGTGGCTCGCCCCCATCGGTGCCTTCGGCGCGATGGCAGCAGTGGTCGGCGAAACCGGTGTCGATGCGCTCAAGAGCCTCGCGCTCCTGATGTTCGCGTTCTACGTCACGTGCGCGATCTTCATCTTCGTCATCCTGGGCACACTGCTCCGGGTCGCGACGGGCATCAACCTGTTTTCGCTCCTGAAGTACCTCGGTCGCGAATACCTGCTCATCGTGTCGACCTCATCCTCGGAGTCTGCGTTGCCGAGATTGATCGCCAAGATGGAGCATGCCGGAGTATCCAAGCCGACCGTCGGTGTAGTCGTTCCGACCGGCGACTCGTTCAATCTGGACGGTACGGCGATCTACCTCACGATGGCTTCGTTGTTCATCGCCGAGGCGATGGGCGAACCGCTCAAGATCGGCGAACAGGTCTCCCTGTTGCTGTTCATGATCATCGCTTCCAAGGGCGCGGCCGGTGTCACGGGTGCCGGCATGGCGACCCTCGCCGGCGGCCTGAACTCGCATCGCCCCGATCTTGTCGGCGGAGTCGGTCTTATCGTCGGTATCGACCGGTTCATGTCCGAGGCGCGCGCCGTCACCAACTTCACCGGCAACGCGGTC
>JBDSQP010000409.1:0-6336 GCA_039929755.1 Aeromicrobium sp.
CACTGCGCCTTCGATCATGTAGGTCTTGACGTTAGCGAAATCGATCTGGCTCACCATCGGATAGCCGGGTATGCCCTCGCTGACCGACAATTGCAGGCGTGCGAGGTTGAGCGCGCCGAGGGCTTGCGCATAAAAGACGTTCGCCAACAGGTACGGGTCACTGACCTTGAAGTCGCCGCTCTTGACACCGGCTTCAAGGGCCTCGACCAGTTGGGTCATGCAGGCGGTCATACCGCGGCCGAGGCGGAACATCACCGACTCACTCACCTCGGCGAGGAGTTCATCACCGCGCCGTCTCAACAGAGAATGCGCGCAGTCGACGAAGGCTGGGTATTTTTCGCCGAACGACAGGAAGCACTCGGCAACGTTTCGCAGTCGAGTCGTTGGGTCGGACGTTGGGTCGTCGGCGGCCTGAAGCGCTTCGTCGAGTTCGTTGAGGTAGCCGACGAGGGTCATGGCGAACAGTTCTTCTTTTCCGGAGAAGTGCCGGTAGATGATCGCGCGGTTGATCCCGACGGCCTTGGCTATGTCTTCGATCTGGGCATCTCGCAATCCCCGTTCGTCGAAAAGTGCGCGTGTTGCCGCGACAATCTCTCGCTCGCGCTCGATTCGACGGTGTGACTTGGCCATGGCGTAAGACTAGACGGGAAACAGTCGGTGGCTGGTCGTAGGCTCTAGTGTCATGAGACCGCTCGAAGATTTGCGTCGCCAGGTGGCGCCGTTGCACGTCGTTTCGGACTTCTCGCCGGGCGGAGATCAGCCTGCCGCGATCGCCGAACTTGAGCGACGGATCAACTCCGGTGAGCAGGATGTGCTGTTGCTCGGCGCGACCGGCACCGGCAAGACGGCGACGATCGCGTGGCTCACCGAAAAGATCCAGCGCCCCGTCCTGGTTCTTCAGCCCAACAAGACGCTGGCGGCCCAGTTTGCCAATGAGTTGCGAGGCTATTTCCCCGACAACGCGGTCGAATACTTCGTCTCCTACTACGACTACTACCAACCCGAGGCCTACGTGCCTCAAACGGACACATACATCGAAAAGGACTCTTCGGTCAACGAAGAGGTTGAGAGACTGCGTCACTCGGCGACGTGGTCGCTCCTGACTCGCCGAGATGTCGTCGTGGTGGCGACCGTGTCATGTATCTACGGTCTGGGATCGGCCGAGGAATACCTCAACCGCATGCTTCATTTCAAAGTCGGCAACGAGATGCCTCGCTCCGAACTCCTCAAGATGCTCGTGCAGGCGCAGTATTCGCGAAACGACGTGGCGAGTACGCGAGGCACATTTAGGGTCAAGGGCGACACGGTTGAAATTTTCCCGGTCTACCAGGAGTTGGCGGTTCGGGTCGAGTTCTTCGGTGATGAGATCGAGCGACTCATGACCTTGCATCCCTTGACTGGCGAGGTGCTGAGTGACGAGCCCGAGATCTATGTCGGAGCGGCGACCCACTATGCCGTCGGTACCGAAATCATGGAACGGGCGATCCCGACGATTCAGGCCGAGTTGGCCGAACGGCTCGAGGTCCTTGAGGGCGAGGGCAAACTCCTTGAGGCGCAGCGGCTGCGTATGCGCACGACATACGACATCGAGATGATGCAGCAGGTCGGCACCTGTGCCGGCATCGAGAACTACTCCCGTCATATGGATGGACGTTCGCCCGGATCGGCTCCCAACTGCCTTCTCGACTATTTCCCCGAGGACTTCCTGCTGGTCATCGACGAGTCCCATGTGACCGTCCCGCAGATTGGTGCAATGTATGAAGGCGACATGTCGCGCAAGCGCACCCTCGTCGAACATGGTTTTCGCTTGCCTAGTGCGATGGACAACCGGCCGTTGCGTTGGCCCGAGTTCCTTGAGCGCGTTGGTCAGACCGTCTACCTGTCGGCAACACCCGGACCGTATGAAACCGAGAAGACCGGTGGCGAGATAGTCGAACAGATCATCCGCCCGACTGGGCTCATCGACCCCGAGGTGATAGTCAAGCCGACAAAGGGCCAGATCGACGACCTGATCGCGCAGATCCGACTTCGGGTCGAACGTCAGGAGCGCGTGCTCGTCACCACCCTGACCAAAAAGATGTCCGAGGACCTGACCGACTACCTGCTCGAGGCCGGCATCCGCACCCGCTACCTCCACAGCGAGGTCGACACCCTGCGCCGCGTCGAGCTGCTGCGCGAGTTGAGGATGGGGGAGTACGACGTCCTGGTCGGCATCAACCTGCTTCGTGAAGGTCTCGATCTCCCGGAGGTCAGCCTCGTCGCGATTCTCGATGCCGACAAAGAGGGATTCCTTCGATCAGGCCGGTCCCTCATCCAGACCATCGGCCGTGCCGCTCGAAACGTCTCCGGGCAAGTCATCATGTACGCCGACAAGATCACCAACTCGATGGACATCGCGATCGACGAAACCAACAGGCGTCGCGAGAAGCAGGTTGCCTACAACACGGCCCATGGGATCGATCCGACGCCGTTGCGCAAGAAGATCGGTGACATCACCGACATGCTTGCCCGCGAGGACGCCGACACGACGACGTTGCTTGCGCAAACCGGCGGCCGCAAGGGCAAGCGTGCGCCTACTCCGATCGGCCAGCACACAGCCTCCCTTGCGGACCGTCCGGCCGGCGAGCTCGCAGAACTCATCGAACAGCTCAGTGAGCAGATGCACGGTGCGGCGGCGGCGCTCCAATTCGAGGTGGCTGCCCGGCTGCGCGACGAGATCAGCGACCTCAAAAAGGAGCTGAGAGGCATGATCGCGGCGGAAGTCTGACCCGCGCGCCGTCCTGATTCGCTTCCCTCGCCGCGGGCTGAAAGAATGGCGAGTGGAGGGGAGTATTCCTCAGCCGCGGTGTCGTCATCACGACAGTTCTCATGGGCTTTCCGGTGCCGCGGGTCGCAATTGCGACGGAAGAGACCTCCGGGAGTTCGGCGACCGGAGGATTTCTTATGCATGTTTCCACCCTTGAATGGGCCATCACAGTAGGCGTGACCGTCGCCGTTCTGCTTTTCGACATCGTGATCGTCGCGCGCAAGCCGCACGAACCGACGATCAGGGAATGCGCCGGCTACCTGAGTGTCTATGTCGGACTGGCGATTGCCTTCGGCATCTGGGTGGCGGTCTTCCACGACCGGCCCGAAATCCCCAACGGTGACTTCGGCTTGCAGTTCTTCGCGGGTTGGCTGACCGAATACAGCTTGTCGGTGGACAACCTCTTCATATTCCTCATCATCATGGCGAGCTTCAACGTTCCGAGAAAATACCAACAGGAGGCGTTGCTGATCGGCATCGTCCTGGCGCTGATCTTCCGCGGGATCTTCATCGCTCTCGGCGCCGTCGCGATCGATCAGTTCTCCTGGATCTTCTACGTCTTTGGCGCATTCCTGCTGTACACCTCCATCAAACTGGTGCGCGACACCGATCACGACGACGATGCCGACAACAGCGTTGTGCGATTCGCGCGGACATACCTCAACACCACCGACAAGTGGTTGGGCCTCAAGATGTTCGTCCGGGACAAGGGCAAGGTATTCATCACGCCGATGTTCCTGGTCGTCCTCGCGCTGGGAACGACGGACTTGCTGTTTGCATTGGATTCCATCCCGGCGATTTACGGGCTCACCAAGGAGCCTTACCTGGTCTTCACTGCCAACGTCTTTGCTCTCATGGGGCTCCGCCAGTTGTACTTCCTGCTCGGTGACTTACTCAAACGCCTCATCTATTTGTCGCAGGGTCTGGCCGTTCTGCTCGCGTTCATCGGGGTCAAACTGGTGCTGCATGCCCTTCATGAGAATGAGGTTCCGTTCATCAACGGAGGCGACCCGGTGCACGGCGCCCCCGAGATCTCGACGCTTCTGAGCCTCGGTGTCATCGTCGTCACGCTAGGGCTCACAGCCGTCGTCAGCCTTGTTGTCAGTTCGCGTCGCGAGTCACGTGCAGCCTGAATATCCGGGACGGGTGTCAACATACTCATCGTTCCTTAAGCGAAGCGGTGTACGTTCATCAGCGTGTTGCAGTTGAGGTCTCGATTCAAAGCATGGCTGGGGAAACTCGTCGTGCGGAGCATTCGAAAGAAGGGCATCGACCTTTCGCGGATCTCAATTCTCGCTGAGCCGACGAAGGTCCCTTTGCAGCGCATTGGCACCGATCCTGTGCCGCGGCTTGCGGAAATTCGCGCGACAGACCCGATGCACAAGCTCGATCTGCCCTTCAATTTCACCGCCTACCTCGTCACCGGATACGAGGACTCGCGGCGAGTTTTGACCGATACCCGCAACTACAGCAACGACATCCGACACCTGTTCAACGGAAAAGGCCCCGCGACGGCCGACGATGTGGGTGGCCTCGGCTTCACAGACGCTCCACTGCATACGCGGTTGCGCAAGATCATCACGCCAGAGTTCACGATGCGCCGCCTCGCGAGGCTCGAGCCGATGATCGAAGGCATCGTCGAAGACCGACTCGATGCCTTGGAAAAGGCCGGTTCTGGTTCGGATCTGGCCAAGATCCTGGCGTTCCCGGTTCCCTTCCAGACAATCTGTGCACTGCTCGGCCTCGACTACGAGGACCGCGATGCCTTCGGCAAGCTGGGAAGCGAGCGCTTCGATGCGACCAACGGTGCAGCCGCGGCTTTCGGAGCTGTCTCTGCCCAGCGAGAGTTCTTGTTTGCCGCCGTCGCTCGTCAACGTAAAGAGCCTGGACCGGGACTCATCGGCCAGATCATCCGCGACGAAGGTGACGCGATTTCTGACTTTGATCTCGCGGGTCTCGCTGACGGCGTGTTCACCGGTGGATTCGAGACGACGGCAGGCATGATCGCGCTCGGCACTTTGGTGTTGTTGCGCGATCCCGAACACGCCGAGCTTGTCCGCAGCGGTTCTCCCGCGGAGGTTGAGCGCGTGGTCGACGAACTTCTCCGCTATCTCGCCGTCGTCCAGGTCGCCTTTCCACGCTTCGCGAAACAGGACATGGTCCTGTTCGGCACGAAGATCACGGCTGGCGACGTGATTCTCTGCTCCCTGAGCGGTGCGAATCGCGATGCCGAATCCGCGGGCGAGAACCCTGAGTCATTCGATCCCTATCGAGTGCCCAAGTCGGCACACCTTGCGTTCGGCCATGGCGCGCACCGCTGCGTCGGCGCGGAACTGGCGCGAATGGAGTTGCGAATCGTGATGCCCCGACTGTTGAGGCGATTCCCCGACCTTGCTGTCGCCAGGCCCCAGGAGGAGTTGTCATTCCGACAACTGTCTTTCGTCTTCGGCGTGGACGAACTGCCCGTCACCTTCTGACCTACCAGCCGCGTTCGCGCCACTCGGGCAGGCTCGCTCACTCTGCGCCGATCGTGGTGTCGTTTCCGTGGCCCGGGTACACCCAGGTGTCATCGGGCAGGCGGTCGAACACCTTGGTTTCGACATCATCGATCAGGGTGACGAACGCATCCGCATCCCCGAAGGTGTTGCCGACGCCGCCGGGGAAGAGCGAGTCGCCAGTGAACAGGTGGGCGAAGCCGTCCGGGTCGTCATACAAGAGCGCGATCGATCCCGGCGTATGCCCGACGAGGTGAATGACTTCAAGCTCACAAGAGCCGACAAGGATTCGCGCACCGTCATTGACCCTGGTGGTGACCGGCACCGGAAGCGCGTCGGCGTCGGCGTCGCCGGCGATCGTCTCAGCGCCCGTCGCCTCGACCACAGCTTCTAGAGCCTGCCAGTGGTCACCATGCTGGTGAGTGGTGATGACCTTGGCCAGCCCGTCCTCGCCGGCGAGATCCAGCAAGGTGTGTGCGTCGTTGGCCGCGTCAATCAGGACCTGGTCGCCGGTGAGGTTACAACGCAGGAGGTAGGCGTTGTTGCTCATCGGACCGACTTCGACCTTGGTGATGGTCAGATCTTCGAGTTCACGTGTGTCGCTGGGGCCGCCGAGGGAGACTTCGCCTGAATACGTCATACGGCCAAGCCTGCCAGATCGGTTTGCAATGTCGGTTCTGTCGGACCCGCTCTATACGATGAACATGCCCACAGATACGCACAGATACATACAAGACGATTCAGGGGAGCACGTGACAGACCGCCTCGTCATTCGCGGCGCACGCGAACACAATCTCAAGGACGTCTCGCTCGATTTGCCGCGCGATTCGCTGATTGTGTTCACCGGACTGTCCGGATCGGGCAAATCCTCGCTGGCTTTTGACACGATCTTCGCCGAAGGCCAGCGTCGCTATGTCGAGTCCTTGTCGGCCTATGCCCGGCAGTTCCTCGGTCAGATGGACAAGCCGGATGTTGACTTCATCGAGGGATTGTCGCCGGCCGTTTCAATCGATCAGAAGTCCACGTCTCGCAATC
>JBDSQP010000410.1:0-3850 GCA_039929755.1 Aeromicrobium sp.
GGGTGTCCTCGAGGGCTGCGATGCCACCCTGCAGCCGATTGAGTCGATCGCCCAGATTGGAGCCGAACGCCAGAACAGCTTGACGGATGGGGCGCATGCCTCCGGTCATGGTGTCCGCATCGAGTACGTACGGCGTGGGTGATTCGGTCACGTTCGGCTCCGCTCTATCGTTACGGCGACATCGGTAAACGTCACCGCGATGGGCGCTTCGGGCTTGTGCACAGTCACGCTAACCCATTGCACTGGCTCGTATTCCAGACACAAGTCCACCATACGAAGCGCCAAGGTCTCAATGAGGTCCACGGGATGAGTGGCGATCGCATCGTGTATGCGTTGGGACAGCGAGCCGTAGTCAACGGTTTTGCTCAGATCGTTGGTCGTCGCCGCGGGTTCGAGGTCAAGGCCCAGGCACACATCGGCAATGAACGGCTGACCGTTCTCGCGTTCGAAGGCGAACATCCCATGCCGTCCACTCGCCGTGATTCCGCGCAAATCGATGCGATCCAGTCCATCGGGACAGCTCATTCTTCGTTCCCTTCGCTGCGGTCCTGCTCCATGACGGGCGACGCGTGCCTCATCCAGATCTTCCAGGACTGCTCGTCCCGGACCAAGATACTGGTCGCGATTGCCTTGCCACCGATAAATGACTCAGCCGAGGAAAGGCCCTCTCCGGAGAGGATGTTCTCCGTGCAGGTGACGACCGCCGTATGCGGTTCGTCCGAACCCGAGGGGAACGTCACGACGTCGACATCGGTCAGGAAGAACTGGATGTAGCCGACATTCGCCATCACCATCGTCCACGTCCGCAGCACCGCTGCCGTCCCGCGCACCGGCACAGCACCGGGGTGTACGCAGGTCGTGTGGTCGGACCTGGCCCACAGCGAAGCCATCAGGTCCACGTCACCGGATTCGACGGCGTCATAGAAGGATCGGTGAACCTGCAACGGGTCTGGCGTCGAGCTTGCCATCAGTTCGTTGCCTTTAAGCGTGCGACGACGCGTACGGCGTCGGCCGAAGCAGAGGGTTCGTGGACGCGAATGCACCAGGCTCCGTGCTCCGCCGCGAGCGTCGTGATCGCCACCGTCGCCGCCTCGCGCTCGTCGGTCGGCCTCAGCGTCTCCCCATCGGCGAGGAGCTCACCAAGGAACCGCTTACGGCTGGCCGCGACGAGGAGCGGGTAGCCCAAAGCCGTGAAGGCATCCAGATGTCGCAGGACAGTCCAGTTCTGTGCGCCGGTCTTGGAAAAGCCGAGGCCCGGATCGATGATCAGTTGTGCGTCGGCAATACCGGCGTCATGGGCCGCATCGATCTGGACCTGGAGCTCGGCGATGACATCGGCGACGACGTCGGTGTAGTCGGTGTTGTTCTGCATCGTGGCGGAGTGTTCACGCCAGTGCATCAGGACCAGTGGCTGACCCGATCGGGCGGCGACGCCAAACATGTCGGGGTCGGCCCGGCCGCCCGAAACGTCATTGATGATGCGCGCTCCGACGTCGAGGGATTGCTGGGCGACGGAGGCGCGCATGGTGTCCACCGAGACGGCAATGCCCTGGGCAACCAGACCCTTGACGACGGGGATGACCCGGCGGAGTTCTTCGTCGACGTCGATGCGGAGGGCGCCCGGTCGGGTGGATTCGCCGCCGACGTCAACGAGATCGGCACCTGCGGCAACCAGGTCTACGCCGTGGGCGATGGCCGTTGTGGCATCAAGCCATTTGCCACCGTCGGAGAAGGAATCGGGCGTCACATTGATGACGCCCATGACGAGGCTTCGGCCGGTAGGCAACCCCCAAGAAGCTGAGGAGACTGTCATCGATACAGAGCCGGCATTAGTCCGCCGTGATGAGGCCCATTGCCTCGGCTCGGGTGGCGGGGTCGCGCATCTGCCCACGCACGGCGCTCGTGATCGTCTTGGCGCCAGCCTTGCGTACGCCTCTCATCGTCATACAGAGGTGTTCGGCCTCGATCACGACAATGACACCGCGCGGTTTGAGGACATCGGTGAGAGCGTCCGCGATCTCAGTGGTGAGGCGTTCCTGGATCTGCGGGCGGCGGGCGAACACGTCAACGAGTCGAGCGAGCTTGGACAGGCCGGTGACTCGTCCACCTTCTTCGGGGATGTAGCCGACATGGGCGACGCCGGTGAACGGCACGAGGTGGTGCTCGCACATCGACCAGAGCTCGATGTCCTTGACCAGCACGAGTTCGTCGTGGCCGACGTCGAAGGTCTTGGACAGGACTTCATAGGGGTCCTGACCCAGACCAGCGAATATCTCCGCATAACTGCGGGCTACCCGTGCCGGCGTCTCACGGAGACCTTCGCGGTCGGGGTCTTCGCCGACCGCGATCAAAAGCTCGCGTACGGCAGCTTCGGCGCGCTCGTGGTCGATCGTCATGACTACTCCGGCGCCGGGGCGTCGGTGCCTTGGTCGGGTGCGATGACCGTGCCCTCACCCTTGGAGGAGTGGACAGCCGAGGCATCGGGAATGCTCCCGTTGACATTGAGGGGCGAGGCGACCGGCGGCAGCGTCGACGGAACGCGCGTGTCGGATCCGGTCCATGCGGGCCGAATGTCGCGGCGACGCAGGGGCTCGAAGATCGAGGCGATTTGAGCCTTGTCGAGGGTCTCCTTCTCGAGGAGTTCGATCACAAGCGCGTCGAGGACGTCCCGGTTGTGTTCGAGGATGTCGAACGCTTCCTGGTGCGCGGTGGTGATGAGCTTGTTGATCTCCTCGTCAACGATCGCGGCGACCGCTTCGGAGTAGTTACGTGCATGTCCGATATCGCGACCGAGGAACGGCGCGGATTCGTTCTCGCCAAGGCGAACCGCGCCGAGGCGCTCGGTCATGCCGTACTGCGTGACCATGGCGCGGGCAAGGCTCGTCGCCTTTTCGATGTCGTTGCCGGCACCTGTCGTCGGATCGTGGAAGACCAGTTCCTCGGCAGCACGGCCGCCGAGCATGTAGGCCAACTTGTCGAGCAGTTCGCCACGAGTCTGGGAATACTTGTCCTCATCGGGCAACACCATCGTGTAGCCGAGGGCACGGCCGCGGGGCAGGATCGTGATCTTGTGCACGGGATCGCTACCGGGCAAAGCGGCGGCAACGAGGGCGTGGCCACCTTCGTGATAGGCCGTGATCTTCTTCTCGTGATCGTTCATCAGACGGCTGCGACGTTGAGGTCCGGCCACGACCCGGTCGATTGCCTCATCGAGTGAGTAGTTGTCGATCGTCTTCTTGCCATTGCGGGCGGTGAGAAGTGCCGCTTCGTTGAGGACATTGGCGAGATCGGCGCCGCTGAAGCCGGGCGTACGGCGACCGATCGCCTCGAGGTCGACTCCGGGTGCGAGCGGCTTGCCGCGCGAGTGGACCTTGAGGATCTGGGTGCGACCGTTGAGGTCGGGTGCGTCGACACCGATCTGACGGTCGAAGCGACCGGGACGCAACAGGGCGGGATCGAGCACGTCGGGACGGTTGGTTGCGGCGATGAGGATGACTCCACCACGCACATCGAAGCCGTCCATCTCGACGAGCAACTGGTTGAGGGTCTGCTCACGCTCATCGTGGCCGCCGCCCATACCTGTGCCACGGTGTCGTCCAACGGCATCGATTTCGTCGATGAAAACGATGGCCGGGGCGTTCTCTTTGGCCTGCTCGAACAGGTCGCGGACACGACTGGCGCCGACGCCGACGAACATCTCGACGAAGTCCGAGCCGGAGATCGAATAGAAAGGGACGCCTGCTTCACCCGCGACGGCGCGGGCCAGCAGGGTCTTGCCGGTGCCGGGAGGGCCATAGAGGAGGACACCCTTGGGGATCTTGGCGCCGACAGCCTGGAACTTGGCCGGCTC
>JBDSQP010000411.1:0-2727 GCA_039929755.1 Aeromicrobium sp.
CCTCGGTCCTGAGCCTGATGTTCGGCTCCAGGTCGAATTCCTTCGCACACTTCTCGAGGTAGTCCTTGATCTCTGCCTGCATCGGGTAGAGCCGCGTCCAATCCGGATTCGGCGCAAACGAAAATGAATAAAGAATCGAAGGGATGTCGCACTGTGCTCCGGGGTAGGTGTTGGCCTGCCACGTCCCACCCACCTCATCGGCACGCTCAAGGATCACAAAGTCGTCGCTGCCGACCTTCTTGAGCTGGATGCCCATGCAGAGGCCGCCAAAGCCCGCGCCGATAACGGCAACACGTACGTGGTTCGTCTTCACGGAGCCTCTTTCATCAGATATGGGCTGGTCAGAGATCAAGGACCAGCGAGTCTCCGGTCGATCGCGAGACGCAGATCATCATCGAGTCGTCGTGTTCTGCCGGAAGGAGTATGCGGTCATGGTGTTCGACCGTCCCTGCGAGCACACGGACCTTGCAGGTTCCGCAGAAACCTTGCTGGCACGAATACGCTACGTATGGGAGTTCACGGCGAATGGCCGTCAACGCGGACTCATCGGCAGCGACCTCGATGGTCTTGCCGGTCTTCTGCAGCGTCACGGCAAACCCATGGCCATCGACGATTACCGGTGGCGAGAATCGCTCGCTGTGCAATGAACCGGTCGGATTGATGTCAGCCATCACCCGACGCGCCGTCTCGTGCATCGGCGAAGGGCCGCACATGTAGATGGCGGCGCCGGGTTCGGCCATGGCCAGAATCTCAACGACGTCTGGCAGCCCGAACTCATCATCGGGACGGATCTCGACGTGACCACCCGGCAGCGCCGACAACTCGTCGAGGAACGGCATACTGCCGCGCGAACGACCGAGGTAGACCATCTTCCAATCGGCCGAACCGACCGCGGCCGCCTTGACCATCGGCAGGATTGGAGTCACACCGATGCCGCCCGCGACGAAAAGGTAGGACGGTGCCGCAATCAGGTTGAAGGCGTTGCGGGGTCCTCGCACGTGGACCAGGTCGCCGGCCTTGACGTCGTGCATCTCGAGAGAGCCGCCTCCTCCGTCGCCCATACGGCGGATTGCGATGCGATAACTCGTGCGGTCGGTGGGATCGCCATTGAGCGAGTAGTGACGCTGACGGCCCGATGGCGTAAACACGTCCAGGTGTGCTCCGGGAACCCAGCCGGCCAGATCTCCACCGTTCGGCCGTACGAGCGTCAAAATGACAACATCGTCGGCTTCGACCCGGACGTTCTCGACAGCGAGTTGCATGTCGAACCCGGTATGGCGCACAGGTTTGGAGCGTGACAGGACGGGAGCCATCCGGCTCCTCGCAAAGAGTCGCGCATAGCCGCGCATGAGCCGGCGCATTGCCCGGAGATACGGGCCTGCTTCCCCTGTCGCCGCTTCGGCCATCACTCGGCCGCTCGAGCGGCCGGGGACTGGGCGAGATAGCGAACGGCCTTGTCGATGTTGCCCATCTTGGAAGGGTGAAATCCGGGCTGGAGATAGATCCACATCTGGACGATCAGAAACGACGTTCCCGGAATGAGGTGCCGACGCGAAGCCTGGAAATACGCGATCGGCCACCAGCGACGCTTCTTGACCGACTTGTCGTTCTTGTAGAGATATGCGGCCGTGGTGAACCACAACAGCCCAAGCCCGAAGACCGAGAGCAGGGCCGTACGGGCACGTCGGAAGTAACTGCCATCGACATATTGGAAGGCGTCGAAGGCTACGTTTCGATGTTCCATCTCCTCCGCGCCGTGCCACCGCAACAGGTCAAGCATGGTCGGGTCCATGCCGAGGCGATCGAATTCGGTGTTTTCGATGAGCCATTCGCCGACAACCGCTGTGAAATGTTCTGCGGCGGCATACAGGCCGAGTCGTTCGTTGAGCCAGGCGCGACCGGCGCGCCCCTCAAAGCCGTGATCGCCGAAGACCTTGTCGACCGAGTAAGCAACGCGTTTGACGATGGTGTCGAGCTCGACACCGTTTTCCCTCAGATAGTCCCGAAAGCCTTCGTGAGAACTCGCGTGAGTGGCTTCTTGTCCGACAAAACCAACGACTTCTTCGTGCAGGCGCTGGTCGTCGATGAACGGAAGCGCCTGAGCGAACACATCGGCCATCGCGCGTTCGCCCTCGGGCAGCACCAAATGCATGACGTTCCAGAAATGAGTCGCGTATGGCTCGCCGGGTATGTACTCAAGCGGGACGCCGTTCCAGTCGAACACGACATTGCGGGCGTTGATGGCAAGGGCCTCATCGGTGTACGGCGTCGCATCCGAACTGCTACCTGAGGTCATCTTTTCCTCCAAATATGGACTCACCATTCAAATGTACAACGAGACACTTATTGTTGCAATGTTTCATTTTGACGCGCTTTCGGATAGCCTGAGCGCATGGCGACCAGCGGAATACGTTCGTTCCTCTCCGAGATCGGCAAGGACAAGAACCCCGAGGTGGAGAAGATCCTCGACGCCGCCCTTTTGCTTTTCGCGGACATTGGGATCCAACGCGCCACGATCGGCGATGTCGCGAACCGTGCGGGAGTAAACCGCGTAACGGTCTATCGCCGGATCGGCTCGAAGGATGAACTGGTCGAAGCCGTCATTCTGCGAGAAGCCACCCGTTTGTTCTCCGAGGTCGCCGACGCAGCGAGTCTTGGCGAGACTTTCGGGGACCGAGTGGCGGGCGGCTTTGCCACGACGATTCTGAGCATGCGCCAAAATGCCAT
>JBDSQP010000412.1:0-10859 GCA_039929755.1 Aeromicrobium sp.
TCGTCCCTGAACGACCCGTACGACTACCTCACGACGGACGATCTCACGTTCTATTTCTATTGGTCGAACGACACGGGCGCCGATGTCGTCGTCAACGTTTCGTCCGTGCTCGCGCTCAATGGATCCATCCTCGCGAATGCCTATTCGGGTTGGATTTGGAGTCCCTTTTGGGGCACGGGAACGATCGGGGAAAGCACGGTGACTCTGAGCGCGCGGCTCAATGTCCTGGAGTGGTGGAATCAGCCGCCCACCACTCCGGAAACGCAGTTCGGACAATTTCGCGACGTCGCGCGCCTGTCGGTCGAGGGAGGCTGGGCTCCGATCTCAGGGCCGACCGATGCAAAGGAACAGTTCGTCTCGGACGCGTTCCACCTGCACTACGACATGCTTCACATTCCCCGCAACGGCGTCGGCGTCTTCGAGGTCACGCTGCACGCGGACTATGAGGTCTACAACGGCCAGGCGTGGGTTGATTTCTCTCGCGAGGACGACACAATCCTCTGCCCATCGCTCGAAATTGAGATCGTATCCGGACCCATGATCACACCGGATTTGTAGCCTCGAACCAAGGTTTTGGCGAAACCCGCATTGACCCTTTCTGCCGCATGGCAAGGTTGGGGCCATGGCTGTCATCGACGTTCAACATCTTGGAAAGACGTATGGGTCCAAGCCGGCTGTCGTCGACCTGTCCTTCGTCGTCCATCCCGGCAGCGTCACAGGCTTTCTGGGACCCAACGGTTCGGGCAAATCGACCACGATGAGACTCATGCTCGGACTCGACAACGGTGAGGGCCGTACGACTTTCGATGGCATGGTCTTTGGCGACCTGAAACAACCGATGCGCCACGTCGGCGCGCTTCTCGAGGCCAAGCCATTCCATCCCACGCGCAAGGCGCGCAACCACTTGAGGATGCTCGCCGCTGCCAATCAGATTCCCGACAGTCGCGTGGACGAAGTCCTGGCGATGGTCGGACTGGAGTCGGTCGCAGGAGGTAAGCCCAAGAAGTTCAGTCTCGGTATGGGACAACGGCTCGGCATAGCGGGCGCGTTGCTCGGAGACCCCCATACGCTGATCCTCGACGAACCCAGCAACGGTCTCGATCCGCAAGGCATCACCTGGCTTCGCAACCTCTTGAAACACCTTGCGGGGGAGGGACGTTCGGTGTTCGTGTCGAGCCACCTTCTGCAGGAGATGGCGGTTCTCGCCGATGAGCTGGTGGTAATCGGCCGGGGCTCGATGCTCGCCAATGGCAAGGTTTCGGACTTCGTCAAAGGCAGCACGCGGGGCACAGTCACAGTCTCATCTCCTGAGGCCTCGGTACTCGCTCCCGCCCTCACCAACCTGGGCGGAACCGTCATCGGCGACCCCGCCCTCGGCACCGGCCACGACCTGATCGTCAGCGGTGTCACGGCCGAACAGATCGGTGACGCGGCCCGCGAAGTGCAGGCACGGATCTACCAACTGGTCACCAATCAGGCAACGCTTGAAGAAGCGTTCCTCGACGTGACCGGCATCGCCGAGGAATTCAAGGGTGGGACTCCTTCATGAGGGCCGCAATCGCCTATGAACTGGTCCGCCTGCGCACGATCCGGTCGACCTATTGGCTGATCGGGCTGACACTCCTGTTCCAACTGGTGATGACCATGATCATCGCCTGGCAACTGCCCGACTCCGGACCACTCGCCGGCGGCGAAGGACCGGTCAGTGAACTGCTCACTGTCGGTGCGGCCTCCGGCCTTGCTCCGCTGTTCCTGGCATACATCATTGGCATCGTCGGGGTGTTCTCGATGGGTCACGAATATCGACACGGGATGATTCGCGCAACCCTGACTGCCATACCAAGTCGATCGGCCGTGTTTGGTGCAAAACTTCTGACGACCGGTGTTGTTGCGGCGCTTGCCGCCGTCGCGGGCATCGCCGTCGGGTTGTTGAGTGCCACAATCTTCGGAGTGGAGTTGCCCGACGCGGTGGCCCTGCTCAAGCTCACACTGGGCGTCGCTCTATTCACCGTCGGATTTGCGTGGTCGGGGCTTGCCTACGCTGCGATCCTGCGCAATCAGACGGCGGCGGTTGCCGTGCTCATGCTCGTGCCTTCCGTGGTCGAGTCGATCGTTCGGGCGGTGATCGTCTCGATCAAAGCAGCCTCAGGAGATCCGACGGGGCGTGGCGGCATCATCGACATTCTCAAATTCCTGCCCTATGACGCCGGAGGGCAGATGTACACCCACGCCACACTCGACCGTCTGCTGGACGTCCTCGGTTACACACCGTTTGGCGCTGTCGGCGGCGGCATAGTGTTTGCCGTCTTCGTCGGCGGCATCTTGTCCCTCGCCTACTTGTTGTTCCTGCGTCGCGACGCCTGAAATCCCGTCCTCGGCGTGCAGCGCAGGCCCCTCAGATGCACGAATGTGGTGTCAGTCACAAGGCGAGTACCCTTGTTGGATGGCCAACAGCAGCGATCTTGCCGTTCCGCCTGGAGCCGACCCCCAGAAGCTGACGCGCTTTCTCAATGAGGCGCATGATGCTTTCGTCAGCACCGGGCTGGCCGGGCCTGCCGTCCGCCAGGTCGTTGTCGACTCGTGGCAACGTAGCGTCAACAGCGGCATCAACCCCGAGGATGCCCGCGCGCCGATCAGGCTCCGCGAAGAAGCGCTGGCCGAAATCCGGGCCGCGCACCCCCTCGCGACGGTGATGCCGGTCATCCGTCGACTCCTCGTCGACAGCGCCGCCGAAGCCGGACTCCTGGTGGCGGTCAGCGATGCAGCCGGACAACTCTTGTGGGTCGAGGGCTCGTCGAGCCTTCGTGCGCGCGCCGAAGCAATGCATTTTGTGGAAGGTGCCGATTGGAGCGAAGCGGCCGCCGGTACGAACGCACCAGGCACGGCTCTCGCCCTGAACCGTCCAGTTCAGATTTTCGGCCCCGAGCACCTTTCTCGTCAGGTCACGCCGTGGAGTTGCTCGGCGGCACCTATTCATGACCCGGACACCGGCGCGATCCTCGGTGTCCTTGACCTCACCGGCGGCCAGGAGGTCGCCGCACCGCAAAGCCTGTCGCTCGTACGAGCAACGGTTGCCGCGGCCGAGTCCGAGCTCAAGCTCCATCGCCTGAACGGCACTTCTCACACGCGATCGTTGACGTCCTCGGGTTGGAGCGCGCCACGTATGGACGTCCTGGGCAGTCACGGCGCCACCCTTTCCTATGCGACCACGACGACCCGATTGAGCCTGCGTCACAGTGAGATCCTGCTCCTGCTGGCGAGCTCCGAACATGGCATGACGGCCGGGGAGCTGGCAGTAGCCCTCAGCGATGACGAGCAGGCTTCGGTCACGATTCGCGCCGAACTCTCCCGGTTGCGTGGTCTGCTGGGCCCGATCGAGTTGGCTTCCCGCCCCTATCGGTTGACCAATGCGATCCATACCGATGTGGCACGGGTGCGCGACGCCCTCAAGGCGGGCCAGGTACGCCGGGCCGTTTCGGCTTATCGTGGCCCGATCCTTCCGGCTTCGACGGCTCCGGCGGTCGTGGAAATGCGCGACGACCTGCACATGTACCTGCGGTCTAGCCTGCTCTCGCAACAGAGTGCCGACGCTTTGCTGTCCTTCGCTGACACCGCTCACGGCCGCGAAGACCTCGAAATCTGGGATGCCGCTCTGACCGTGCTCCCGTTGACCTCGCCGCGATATACGCAGGTCGCAGCACATTGCGCCGAGCTCGATGCAGAGTTCTGCTGACTCCTGCAACGTTCACGCAACGGTCCTGTGATTACGGTCACATATACCGAGTAAGTCACGCCATTTCGGATGGCCAAAGAACATGGAGTTTGCGTCATGACTGTTTATGCCCAACCTGGGACCGAAGGAAGTTTGGTTACCTACAAGCCTCGCTACGACAACTGGATCGGTGGCACGTACGTTGCTCCGGTCAAGGGTCAGTACTTCGAGAATCCCTCACCGGTCAACGGCAAGGTGTTCTGCGAGATTGCACGCTCGACCGCTGAGGACATCGAACTCGCGCTCGACGCCGCACATGCTGCCGCGCCCGCCTGGGGCAAGACCTCGGTCACCGAGCGCGCCAACATCCTCAACAAGGTTGCCGACCGCATCGAGCAGAACCTCGAAATGCTCGCCGTCGGCGAGACCTGGGACAACGGAAAGCCGATCCGCGAGTGTCTTGCTGCCGATATGCCTCTCGTTGTCGATCACTTCCGTTACTTTGCCGGAGCAATTCGCGCACAGGAAGGCAGCCTCTCGCAGCTTGATGAGAACACCGTCGCCTACCACTTCCATGAGCCGCTCGGCGTGGTCGGCCAGATCATCCCCTGGAACTTCCCTCTGCTCATGGCCGTATGGAAGATCGCCCCGGCCCTAGCGGCCGGAAACGCGATCGTACTGAAGCCTGCCGAGCAGACTCCCGCTTCGATCATGTTGCTCATGGAACTGATCGCCGACCTGCTTCCTGCTGGCGTGCTCAACGTCGTCAACGGATTCGGTACCGAAGCCGGCGCACCCCTGGCCTCGTCGAGCCGCATCCGCAAGATCGCTTTCACCGGTGAAACGACCACGGGTCGCCTGATCGCGCAGTATGCGAGCCAGAACCTCATTCCGGCCACGCTCGAACTCGGTGGCAAGAGCCCCAACATCTTCTTCGAAGATGTGGCCAAAGCCGACGATGCGTTCTACGACAAGGCACTCGAGGGCTTCGCGATGTTCGCTCTCAACCAGGGCGAAGTTTGCACCTGCCCGAGCCGTGGACTGATCCAGAACTCGATCCTCGATCAGTTCCTGCCTGCCGCGACAGACCGCGTCAAGCAGATCACGCAGGGCAACCCGCTCGACGTCAGCACCATGATCGGTGCGCAGGCGAGCAATGACCAGCTCGAAAAGATCCTTTCCTACATCGACATCGGTGTTAAGGAAGGCGCCCGGATCATCACCGGCGGTGAGCGCGTCGACCTTGGCGGCGACCTGTCCGGCGGCTACTACATGGCGCCGACGATCTTCCAGGGCAACAACAAGATGCGCGTCTTCCAGGAAGAGATCTTCGGTCCCGTGGTTTCGGTGACCGGCTTCGAGGACTACGACGAGGCCATCTCTATCGCCAATGACTCGCTCTATGGTCTTGGCGCCGGCGTCTGGTCGCGCGACACCCACACGGCATACCGTGCCGGTCGTGACATCCAGGCCGGCCGTGTGTGGACGAACTGCTATCACCAGTACCCGGCGCACGCCGCTTTCGGTGGCTACAAGTCATCGGGCATCGGTCGCGAAAACCACAAGATGATGCTGGATCACTATCAGCAGACGAAGAACCTGCTGGTTTCCTACGATCAGAACAAGCTCGGCTTCTTCTGATGGCCAGCGTCTGATGGTTGGGACCAGTCGCGTCGCGATCACCCCGAAGGCTGCGGAGCTCCTCCGTGGCCTTCGGGTCTCGCACGCCAAGCCACTCATGTTTCACCAGTCGGGCGGGTGTTGTGACGGGTCCGCACCGATGTGCTTCACGCAGGGCACACTCCTGACCGGTCCCTCCGACGTCTTTCTTGGTGAACTCGACGCGGGACTGCCCGAGCCGGTGCCGGTCTGGATTTCCAAAGAACAGTTCAACTATTGGTCGCATACGCACATCACGATCGATGTGGTGCCAGGCCGGGGAGCCGGCTTTTCAATCGAAGGGCCGACAGGCAATCGCTTCATCATCCGCTCGCGAGTCTTCACCGAAGACGAAACGGCTGAGTTGGTCGAGCCCGTTTCCGGCTTGCTCGTACCTCCCTCCGGCGGGGCGTAAATCGCTGTTACAGTTCCTCTGATGTTGGGTGCGCGATAGCCTCGACTACCGTCGGAAATTGATCTGGAGCACGTATGAGTGAATTGGGATTTGCGATCAAGGTCTTTCGACAGATTGGTCTGTTGAAGCCGCAACTCCCGCATCGCCTGATCGGCGCTGGCTTCCAACTGGTCAAGTGGGGCCCCGGATTTCCCTCCGCCGTCGGCGCCGCAGCTGCACGCTTCCCCAATCAACTCGCCATCATCGACGACGCCGGTGAACTGACCTGGCGCGAAGTGCGCGAAGAGGCCAACAAACTCTGTCAGGGTCTCAAAGACCGTGGCCTGGATGCCGGTGACTCGGTTGCGCTGCTCGCTCGCAACCACCGCCACATGGTCATCGCCGCTGTCGCGATCATGCAGGCCGGTGGACGGATCCTCCTCCTCAACACGATGGCCAGTGCGTCCCAGCTCGGCGAACTATCGACTCGCGAGAACGCGAAGTTCATCATCCTCGATCAGGAATTCCTCACCGTCGGACAGAACGTTGACCGCGACAAGCTGATCCTCGCGTGGGTTGACGGCGACAAGCCTGACGACATTCCGAGCCTCGACGAGATCGCCGACGGCAAGTCCACCAAGAGTCACCCGAAGCCCGCGCGTCACGGCTCGATCATCATATTCACGTCCGGCACGACAGGGCTCCCCAAGGGCGCCAAGCGCGAAGAGCCTGACGACCTCAAACCCCTGATCTCGTTCTTCGGTTCGATCCCTTATCGCGGCAACAGGACCGTCGTCCTTGCCGCCCCGCTGTTCCATTCCTGGGGGCTCATCAATTTCGGTTTCGGCCTCTCGACAGTCCCGACGTATGTCCTTCGTCGTCGTTTCGACGCAGTCCAGGTGATCAAGGACATCGAGAAGTACAAGGCCGACGTCCTGGTTGTCGTCCCACTGATGATCCAACGCCTCGTGGACATCGACCCCGACGTCATCAAGGCAACCGACACGAGCTCGTTGCGCATCACTGCCAGCAGCGGTTCGGCCCTAGCGGGCGATCTCGCGGTCAACTTCATGGACCTCTACACCGATTCGGTCTACAACTTCTATGGCGCCACCGAGACGGGTTGGGTCACGGTCGCGTCGCCGGAACAGTTGCGCGCGGCACCCGGCACCGCCGGCACTCCTCCATTCCGCACGAATGTGTTGATCCTCGGACCCGAGGGCAACGAACTCCCGCAAGGGGAGACCGGGGTCATCCATGTCGGCAACGACATGCCCTTCGGTGGTTACACCGATGGGAACACCAAGTCGTTCAACAACGGTCTGATGAGCACCGGCGACCTCGGCCACTTTGACGAAGAAGGTCGACTGTTCGTGTCGGGGCGCGATGACGACATGG
The DNA here is from genome assembly GCA_039929755.1 of Aeromicrobium sp. Classification (GTDB taxonomy): domain Bacteria; phylum Actinomycetota; class Actinomycetes; order Propionibacteriales; family Nocardioidaceae; genus JACMOZ01. Next base: position 7,164 of record JBDSQP010000412.1, read on the forward strand.
TCATTTCCGGCGGCGAAAACGTGTTCCCGCGCGAACTCGAGGATGCCCTGATCGATCACCCGGCGATCTCCGACGTTGTGGTGACCGGCGTCCCCGACAAGGACTGGGGACAATGCCTCGCTGCCTACATAGTCGTACGCGAGGGCCAGACGATCACCGAAGAAGAGATCGTTACGTACGCCAAGGAGCGGGTCGCCCGTTTCGCCGTGCCGCGCAAGATGTTGTTCCTCGATGAATTGCCGCGCAACCCCACCGGCAAGGTCATGAAACGCGAACTGCCTGACTTCGACTAGTGATCCGGTCCGACGTTCGGGGATTGCTGTGCAAGGGTTGCTCCGTGGACATCGCCTACGCCCCCAAGCCGGACGGCCAACCCGATCCGGGTGAGATCGTCTGGGCCTGGGTTCCGTTCGAGGAAGACCCGACCCAGGGCAAGGACCGACCAGTGCTGCTCATCGCCCGCGAAGGCGACAAGCTCGTTGGTCTGATGTTGACCTCAAAGGATCACCACCGGGACCACGATCAGGAAGCGCTCGCAGGCCGGTACTGGTTCGATATCGGCACAGGTTCCTGGGATACTGAAGGTCGTGAGAGTGAAGTTCGTACCAATCGATTGATCCCAGTCGATCCTGCCGCGATTAGACGCGAGGGCGCGGTGCTGGACAAGGCTCGATTCGACCGGGTCGTGGCCGAGGTACTGAGGCATGTCGAGATCTCTGCAAATGGGAGGGAAAACGTTGACCAGCAGAATTAGCCGGATCGACGACTTCCAGCGCCGGCACAAGGTGCTGGGGTTTCCGCTCGCGGTTATCTACAAATACTTCGACGACCAAGGTGCATACCTCGCCGCGATCATCACCTACTACGCGTTCATCGCCATCTTCCCGCTGCTGCTCATGGGATCCTCGATCCTCGGTTTCTTTCTTCAGGGCGACCCGGATCTGCGGGATCGGCTCCTCAACACGGCATTGAGCCAGTTTCCGATCATTGGCGATCAGTTGGGACGCCCCGAAGGACTGAGCGGCAGCACGACCGCCATCGCAGTCGGGGCCATCGTCGCGATCTACGGCGCCATGGGCTTGGGGCAGGCCTGCCAGAACGCAGCGAATGTCGCGTGGTCGGTTCCGCGCAACAGCCGGGCCAACCCCTTCCTGATGCGATTTCGCAGCATCGTGTTTCTCGCGATCGGGGGAGTGGGCATCCTTGCGCTGGCGATCGTGACCTCGCTGCTCGCGAATCCGGATGCGCTTGGAAAGAGTGTCGCGCCGACCTTCAGTCTCGGGCTTCGGCTCACCGGTCTGCTGTTGACTATCGGGATCTTCGTCGGGCTCTTCCGGCTCGTGAGCGCCGGTCGGGCAAGTGCCCGGTCAGTCTTCCCAGGGGCGTGTGCGGCCGCCCTGATGTGGCAAGTCCTGCAGATCATCGGCAATTCGTATGTGGCCAACGTGATCAACAAGGCCAACCAGATGAACAAGACCTTCGCCTTGGTCCTCGGGCTGATCGCGTTCGTCTATCTGGCGTCGATCATGGCGGTCCTGGGTCTGGAGCTCAATGTCGTCCTCAGACGGAAACTCTATCCGCGAGCACTTCTCACCCCGTTCACCGACAACGTGTCACTCACCAAGGCCGACCAGGCGGCGTATTCCGGCTACGCCAAATCGCAGCGGCACAAAGGCTTCCAGTCCGTCGAAGTGACGTTCGGGGACCGCAAAATCAAGCCCCCGCCGGTCGAACCACCCCCGAAGTAGTTCGCGCCGGAGGGGTGACGCCTCCCCGTCCGGATGGGGGAATGCGGCCGCCACGGCAGTGACCATCGACGCTCTGCGTCCGTAGTGTCGTGACCAATCACACGTCACCCGGAGGCACTTCATGAGTACATCCACCCTCGTCGCCGACCAAGAAGTCGCGGCACCCACCCCAGCACCCACAGCGCTCGGCGATCCGTTCGCACTCGGCCTCGCCAGCTTTGGAATCTCGGCACTTGCGCTCTCGTCCATCATGTCCGGACTCATCGATGGCGCGGCCCTCCCGGCCGTACTCGCCCTCGCCATCGCCCTGGGCTTCCTTACCGAACTCGTTGCCGGCATCATCCACTTCCAGCGCGGCGAAACATTCCCCGCCGTCGTGTTCACGACGTACGCCGGTTTCTGGCTGAGCTACTTTCTGCTCGTTCAGTTCTTCCTTCCGTCGGTCACCGCAGACGCTGGCGCAATCACCGGCATGTTCCTGCTCTCGTGGGCAATCTTTTCGACCTACATGTTGCTCGCCGCAGTGCGCACGACTCAGACGGTTCTGCTCATCTTTGTGCTGCTCACGGCTGTGTTCTACCTTGCAGCGTTCGGTTCATTCCTTGAAAGCGCGACTCTCTCCAAGGCCGCCGGATTCGTGCTGATCGCTGATGCTTTGGTTGCCCTGTATCTCTCGGCCTCGAGCATCGTTGCGGCCACCTGGGGTGAGGAAGTACTCCCGGCCCCGTAGGCATTCGACGCGAAAAGCACTTGAGCTCGCCCTGCATACTCGGTATACATACCCGTATATACCGAGTATGCAGGTGTTCTATCGTGTCAGTTCGACAAGGAATACTGGCCTTGCTCAGTGAAGTCCCCATGTATGGATTTCAGTTGCGCTCCGAGTTCGAGAGGCGCACCGGCGGCACCTGGCCCCTCAATGTCGGCCAGGTGTACACAACACTTTCCAGGCTCCGGCGAGACGGACTCGTCCTCACCGCTGGCGAACCCGACACAGAAGGACGCATTGCCTACCAACTGACCGGGGTTGGCGCGGGCGAGGTCCACGACTGGTGGTTGTCTCCCGTCGACTCCGGTGATGACTCGCGCGACGAACTCGTCATCAAGCTTGCGCTCGCCATCTCCCTTGCGGACGTCGACCTCAAGGACATCATTCGGGCCCAACGCTCCACGACTATCCAGCACCTACAGGACCTGACCCGGCTCAAGAAACAGGCCGAAGCCGAAGATGACCTCGCTTGGCAGTTGGTGGTCGAGCTCGATAGAAGTCGAGCTCGGCTATCACAGCGACGCACCCCTCATCCTGCTGGTCCTGGCCAGCGTCGGCGGTGCCGCAGTGCTGATCGGGACACTCAGCGCGACCGGGCTGGCACTCAATGACGCCCGACCGGACTTCTCGAACCTGTGCGCGATTGGAGCTGCGCCGGTGACACGAAGAATCATGGGGGCAGCACAGGTGATGAGCATCGGCGTTCTCGGTGTCGTACTTGGGGTTGTCGTCGGGATTCTTCCCGGGCTACTGGCCGCCCGATCGCTCACAAGCGGCCAGGGGTGGGGGTGTCCTGCGATCGTAGACATGCCTTGGACCTTGTTTGCCGTGCTGCTGTTGGGGGTACCCCTGCTGGCGGCGCTCGTGTCGGGACTGTTCATCCGTAATAACTCGACCACGATCCGACGGTTGGCCGAGTGGGACGGACAGAGGGGGAACCGTGACGATGAGGAACGACCGGAGGATGAAGCTCCGCGCCAAGAGGGCGCTTTTGGAGCTGATCGAGGAGCGTCGATCCGAGCGCGCGCGACGCGAAGCGCGGAGTGCCCGGCAGGCGGTGCGGCGTTCGCACTAGTGTTGTCCTTCACAGACAATCGTGCAGGGAACTGAGAAGAGGAACGCCATGCCCACGGGCCAAGTGAAGTGGTACGACGCTGACAAGGGATTCGGATTCCTGAG
>JBDSQP010000413.1:0-2281 GCA_039929755.1 Aeromicrobium sp.
CAAATACATGCTCATCGACCCACTGGGGTCCGACCCAATCGTTGTCGTGGGATCAGCGAACTTCTCCAAGGCATCGACTATCACGAACGACGAGAACATGCTCGTCATTCGGGGCAATCAGCCGGTCGCCGATATCTACCTCGGCGAGTTCATGAGGCTCTTCTCGCACTACGCGTTCCGGGAATCGCTGAAGTTCAAGGGCGCAACAGACCCCGCAGAAGCACTGAAACGCAAACACTTGTCCGAAGACACCAACTGGGTCAACGACGGCTACTACAAACCAGGTGCAGACCGACACCTGCGGCGTCTCTTCTTCGCAGGAAAATGACTGGACATGGATCGTTGGGCTTCCATGCATCAACGGAATCTGTCGATCGCGAAGACCTGCTCGCCAACCCACCAAATAAGGTCTGGGTAGAAGGTGCTCGAACTTCCCACCTTCACGGGAATGGGATGCCGTACCCCCCGCCGCGCACCGGATTTCGCATCCAGACACCCAGATCGAGTTGTTGAGAGCTCGAGCAAAACTCAAGTCAGCTGGTCTGAAAGTGCTGCGGGCGTACTGGTCGTGGACTGCGTTGCCGAACGTCATCAATTCAGCGCAAGTCGGCTGGCGCGGCCCCGGCACGCACGTCTCAGGGGGTGGATGGCTGTCATCGCGCGAGACTTTCGTCAGATTCAGGTCTGGCCAAGGGGTTTGCCCATTTGAGTTGGCGAGAAGATCGGCCTACGGCCGAGCTGCGTCGGTCGGTTGACCACGGGATGTATTTAGCGCCTGATCGATCGAGACGAAGATGGTCCAGAAGGGAGATTCCATCTGAGTGAAGTATCTGCGGGTTGCGATTCGCGACTCGTCGAGCATGCCGCATTTGACGAACACCTCGAGTGCCGTGGTGACGTTTGACGGGAACTCGTTCACGGTCTGCTTCATCGCCTCTTGTGCTTCGGTGAGATAGAAGGCGGAGTTCCTTGAGTCGATCCACTCACCGAGTGCAACACGAAGGGCGCGGCCGAAGAGATTCTTGGCCACATCTTTCTCGGCGACACTCCATTGTCTGGTCACTAGAAACTAGAGACTAGTTGCTAGTCTTTAGATAGTCGATAGTGAGGAGGCTGGTCTCATGAATAACTCACTCCGAAATCGCGGTTTGATCGGCGTGTCGTCCAAGCGAACTCATGAACATCGCGTACCCCACAGCCCGTTTTATGGACACTGCCGGCGACTAGGGCATACGATCGATTGCGTTGCTGGCGACTTCCCCAGACGGCCACGGGCAACGCGCGGACTCAGAACCTGGACGGGGCACGTCAAGCATTCCTTGACGCTAATGTTACTCACGAGTAATATTAGGGGAGGATGGAACGGCCCCCTGACGACATCGGTGATAGAGGCATGAAGGCTCGGCAAGAGCGAGTTGCTAAGGGCGCGGGACGCCCGGCGCTCAGACTTGTCGCATCAGGCGAGCGAACCAACCCCGATGCCAGCCACTCATCTAGCACGGTTTCGCTACTTGATCTGAGTGTCGATTCCGCCAGAGGGCAAGAGCTTTTTCGAGCGCGGTGCATTGCGGTCATTCAAGTGAATCTGGACCACGCTGACAAGGTTTCCCGGCACCAAGGGATTCGGGGCCTGATCACGAGCCATCTCCAGGGCCGGCACCCGTCTACAACTATTGGGGCCGATTTCGTTCGGGCACGATTCGACGTGGAAAATGACTCGCCTGAAACATGGCAGACCGTTGACGAATTCGCAAACTCATTGGTTCATCAATTCGGTGCCCCGATCGACGGAGATGTTCACAAGTCGATCCACTACGTCGATACATCAGATATCGACCATTTGATTCACGAGGAGTTGAGGCCCGACTTCCTCGGCTGAACTAAGGGTCGCTTGAACAAGACCTGAGCCTAAGGGGCTTCAGGGGCATTGCTCTGTGTCCTGGCGAAGCGTATGCTGGTCTTCAATATCCCGTCTCACAGAGGAGCGGCCAATGAACGAGGCCCCATCCCTGGATCCCGGTTTGGCCGTCCTCCGCGCCGCTTGGCTTGAGGCCAGTGATGAGACTCGTAGCAGTGTCGCGGGATTCGAAACCTGCGGTGTTCACCCCGAAGTGTCATTGCTTCAACTGCTCTTGAAGTCCAACGGTGTCAATCCCGACATCTTGTTGGTTGATATCAAGAAGGCAGAAACTGAAACTGAGGCCGTCGATGGTTCCGGCGCCGGTGAGGATGAATCGCCGTTTGGCGACGAATCATCCTCGTATGTTCTTAGGTTGACTCG
>JBDSQP010000414.1:0-7958 GCA_039929755.1 Aeromicrobium sp.
AACGGATCTCAACGCCCTGTATCCGCTCATCGCTCCCCTGCTGTCAGGTCACTCCGATCTCGCCATCGGTTCGAGACTCGCCAGGACTTCACGAACGCACCGTGGGCCTCAACGGGAATTCATTTCGCGGTCCTACAACTACCTGCTGCGAGGGGCCCTGCGCGCTCGCTTCTCCGATGCGCAATGCGGCTTCAAGGCCATCCGCCGCGACGTCGCGCAAAGCCTGCTCCCACTTATCGAAGACGACGAATGGTTCTTCGACACCGAATTGTTGGTGCTGGCCGAGCGCAGCGGCTTGCGCATCCACGAAGTGCCGGTCGACTGGACCGACGATCCCGACAGCCGTGTGGATATCGTGTCGACCGCTTTGGCTGACCTGAAGGGTATGGCGAGACTCGGCAAGGCGCTCGTGCTCGGCCGGGTACCCCTCGTCGAGGTGCGCGAACGCGTCGGCCGGGCCTCCGCAACCGGTGCGAGCGGTGTTCTGAGCGCTCAGGTCTCCCTGTTCGTCGCCGTCGGTATCTTCTCGACGATGGCATATGGCGTCCTCTACCTGGTGTTTCGCGGAGCGTTCAGTCCGATGACTGCAAATGCCTCGGCACTCGTTCTCACCACACTGGCCAACACGGCGGCAAATCGTCGCATTACGTTCGGTGTGAGTGGGCGGAACGGGGCCATCAGGCACCAGGTACAGGGAATGATGGTGTTCGCCTGCGGGCTCGGGATCACTAGCGCGGCCCTGTGGCTCTTCGACCACACCACGTCATCGAGTCATCCGCTCGTCGAAGTGGCCCTATTGACTGTCGCCAATCTTGGCGTCACCGTCTTGCGGTTCCTCCTCATGCGCACGTGGATCTTTGCGAACGACCAGCACCGAACCGGCGAATCAGTCAGGTTTGAGTAGTTTCATTGCGACTGTTCGGTCAAATGTTTGTCTCAGGCATGCGCATGCACCAAGATCAAAGTGTGAAGGCGAAACGTAGTTTTACTTTGGTCCGCTCGGTCTCGGCCGCGATCGGCTTGCTGCTGATCACGCTGTTCGGCGCTTCAGGTCCAGCGTCGGCCGAGGCGCCATTTCGGGTGACCACCCAGATCACCGACAAAGCCGGCGTTCTCGGTGCCGATGAGGCCAGGGTCGCCGCCGCGCTCAAGCAGTTCAACCGTGAAACCAGCTTTCAGATCTACGTGATCTACGTTAAGAGTTTTGACGGCCTCTCCGGTCAAGCCTGGGTCAAGAAGACCGCGGCAAAATCGACCATCGGGACGACCGACATCGTCATAGCGATTTCGACGGGTGACGGCCAATATGGTGTGGCAGAGCCGCGCGAACACGCGATCTCCGACAAAGAGTTCAGCGCCGTTTCGCAGAAATACATTCGGCCGGCTGTGAATACCGGTGACTGGGCCGGCGCCGCCATCGATGGGGCAAAGGGCTATCAGCAAGCGTCCAAGGACTCGGGTCTTCCCTGGGCCCCTATTGTTGCCGGCATCAGCGTCATCCTGTTGCTCTGTCTCCTGCTCGTCCATCGTTCGCGCCAGCGCTATGACGAAACTCATGAGATCCGGGATGAGCACGGTCTGCCCGTCGATCCCCTTGAGCTCCTGCGAACCCACGAACTCGTCGACCAAGCCCAATTGGCCGTAGCCGGAGTCGACGAGCCCACACTCAAGGGGGCCCTCGCCGAACAGCTGAGCAGGCTCCTGCGGGCCGAAGACAGCCGGGAAGAGCGACGCGCCTTGGCCATCGACATCATTCATCAAAGCAACGAAACCGTGGACGCACCCAGTGCCAGCGGAGCAAGATCTTAACCAGACACCTCCAACTAAGGCCCCACCAACAAAGTCTCTACTCAACTAAGGAATGTGAACCATGGCTCAGAAGCAATCCATTCTCGGTCGTATCGGGCAGCTGACCCGGGCCAACATCAACGCTCTCCTCGACAAGGCCGAGGATCCCCAAAAGATGCTCGACCAACTGGTTCGTGACTACACGAATTCCATCGCGGAAGCAGAAGACGCGGTCGCGCAAACGATCGGCAACCTTCGCCTCGCCGAGGCCGATCACGCCGAGGACGTCGCCGCGGTCAAGGAATGGGGCAACAAAGCCCTCCTCGCTTCGCAAAAGGCCGACTCGCTGCGTACATCCGGGCAGCCCGCGGAGGCCGACAAGTTCGATCGCCTTGCCAAGGTCGCGTTGTCCAAGCAGATCGGTTTCGAGAACGAAGCCAAGCAGGCCGCCCCCATGATCGCTTCGCAGAACGAAGTAGTCGAGAAGCTCAAGACCGGCCTCATCAACATGAGAGGCAAGCTCGACGAACTCGAAAGCAAGCGGGATGAGCTCGTCGCCCGCGCCAAGACTGCCGAAGCTCAAGCGACCGTCCAGGATGCCGTCAAGTCCATCGACATTCTCGATCCGACCAGCGAACTGGGACGTTTCGAGGACAAGGTTCGTCGGTCCGAGGCTCAGGTCGCAGGTCAGGCCGAGCTCGCTTCGTCCAGCCTCGATGCCCAGTTCGAAGAACTCGAAGGTTCGGACACCGACGCCGAAGTCGAAGCCCGGCTATCAGAACTCAAGGGCATCGGTGCGGGTGCAGCAACCAATGCTCCGGCAGTCGAATCAGCACAGGCCGCCGAATAGAGCCATTTGCAGGGATGGCCCGGGGAGTCGCCCCGGGCCATTTTCCTGCTGACATGATGGCGCTATGAAACTCAACGAATCGTTCACCTATGACGGAAAATCGGTCGAAGACGTCTACGCAAATGTTTCCAGCGAGGCCTTCCGCTCCGAATCATGCGTGAAACAGCGCTCGGCAGAATATTCGGTCACGGTTGAAGAGAACGCCATCGGCGGCCATCTCGTGACAATCGTGCGCGCAACGCCGGCTGACATGCCTGACTTCATCAAGAAGTTCACCGGCGACACCGTCAAGGTCAAGCAGACCGAGAACTGGAGCGGCCCAGCGGCCGACGGCAGTCGCAAGGCGGACATCAAGGTCCGAATCATCGGTCAGCCGGCCGAGTTCAACGGCACCAGCACTCTGGTGACCTCGGGCTCCGATACCAACCTCGTACTTGCCGGAGACGTCAAGGTATCTGTTCCGTTCATCGGCAAAAAGATCGAGCCCGAGATCGGCAAAGCCATCCTCGCCTCGCTTCGTTATGAAGTCGCTTTGGCTATGGAGAAATAAACCTGATTCAGGCTTCGGATGCTGTGTTCCTCATGATGAGGAGCACGGCGTCTACTTCTTGAGTGGCATACCAGGCGAGGTCGCCGCTGCCATCGACGTCAAGATGAAATGACGCCACTTCGGCGAGGGTCACCGGCGCGTCAGGGTCTCCGACATCGGCGGAAACGACAACACCCCCAAGTGCGGCAGCTTCGCTGAACGATTCGAACTCGTCCGCTTCGTCCTCGCTCGACGGGACGAATCTCTGAGCAGAGATCTCTGTGCCGGCGGCGAGGACTTCGACTTCGGCCAGGCCCGCCGAGAGATAGATCCTCATGACGCTGCCATCCTCATTCTGCGATTCGTCATTGGGTGGGAGGCCGCTGACGACCGCGCGGCGCCTTCGCGCGACGGCTACCGACTGTCTCGACCATTTCGACCAGCGCATCATCGATGCATTGGGCCAAAACATCCGCATCGGGCACTGCGTCACGATCGGCGACGATTCCGTAGAACACTTTGCCGTTGTAGGACGTGACGCCGATGGAAACGGCGCGGTTGTCGCTGAGCGGAATGCACGGGTAGACCTCGCTCACCTGCGCGCCTGCCATGTAGACCGGATCCTGGGGTCCCGGCACGTTGGTGATGACGATTTGGTGGCCCCGACCGGACTCTGCTTCGGCGACACGGGCACCGACCGCATGGAACGTGGATGTAGCGAAGCCGGGCAGGTTGGCAAGTTTGTTGGCCGCGACGGCCGAACCGGTTTCGCGGTGAGCCTTGAGCGCATAGGAAACCTGATGGAGGCGAACGACGGGGTTGGACTCTCCGACCGGAAGTGACAGAAGGTGTCCGCGGACCTTGGAACCGAGGGATGTCGGCAGGCCGTCGTCGGCAACCACCGACATCGGCACCATGGCCCGAAAACGGGTCTTGGCGGTGACGGCCTCGGCCCTGGTCAGCATCCATCCGCGCATGCCACCGGCGATTGCGGCGAGGATGACGTCATTGACTGTGCCGCCGTGCTCGTCACGAACCATTCGGTAGTCGTCGAGCCTGGTTTCGAGCGAGGCGAACCGCCGATGCTGGCTGAGAACTGCAGACAAAATGCCGGTCGATGTGGCCTTTCGGCTACCGACAACCGGCAGGCGGCTCGCGGCCCTGCTGAAATTCATCTCGGCAATGCGCAGGCCTTCGCCAGGTCGGCGGAGGTTGCGGTTGACGCTGCCCAGCAAGAGGCCGGCAGCACTCGGCTCGGTCCGCGGGTTCCAGTCCTCGTGCGGAATGTCGCGCTCGTGCGCGGTTTCCTCGAGGAGCACCTGCGCGAGGTCGATGGTCTCAGAACCGTCGACGAGGGCTTGGTGCGACTTGAACAGGAGGGCTACTCGTCCGCCGCTCAACCCTTCGACGAGATAAAGCTCCCAGAGCGGACGATCGGGGTCGAGGCGCCTTGCGATCAGGCGGCCGACAAGCTCGCGGAGTGACTCCATCGTCCCTGGCTTGGGCAGCGCTGAACGGCGCACATGAAGTGAGATATCGAAGTCTTCGTCATCGATCCATACCGGCGTTCCGAAGCCAATCGGGACCTTCAACGCGATCTGTCGATAGCGGGGAACGATGTCGATACGGTCGTTGATGACCTGAACGAGTCTGTCGTAGTCGAGCGGTTTGTCACCCGGTTCGAGGATTGCGAGAGATGCAATCTGACGCGGAACCGTGGCACTGTCCTGGTTCAGGAACATCGCGTCGAGCGGGCTCATCCGTTGCATGTCGCTCCTCGGTGACGTTTGATGCCAAAACTACCATCGAGTTACCTGCCGGCAGCCGACAAAGGTCGAACCTTCAGGTGTTGCGTTGCCCACTCTTGGGCAAACTTATTGAGTGCTTTTGCCAACCGCGAGTCGGTCCGTGATTCACCCAGAAGACGCCCGTTGATCAGTGCTTCGTCGACAGCGCTCTGGTCGAGCGGAAGAAAGGCCTGCGCCTTCCTTCCGGTGAGCCTTTCCACCGTGTCGGCAATTTCGGCCTCGGACCAGCCAATGGTTGCACGGGTCATGTTGATCAAAACAGAAACTTCGGCCGACGGTATGGCCGAGTCGAGGTCGTGGAGTCCCCGGACCAGTCTGGTCAACCCGACCGGATCGGCCCTGCCGACGGCAACGACGTGGTCAGCCTCCTCCAGCGATTGCAATGTCAGCTGATTGCGACGCGGGGCAGCCGAATCAAAACTGCCCGCATCCTCGAGGCAGAACCCCACATCTAGGACGCTGACATCGGAGTCGGTCCGCAGTTGGCCGAGCAATCGCTGGGCCGCGCCCGTGCGCACCTGCGACCAGAGGTCCGGGCGCGGCAGGCCAGTCAACACAGCCAGTCGATCCGAAACGCCGTAGAGATGCTCGGTAAGTTCGGCAGCCCGGCCTTCGTTGGCCGCCCGGCTCGCTGCGAGCAGCCCGCTGACCTCGTCCAGAACGCCGAGCATCTGGGCTATCGCCCCGCCGTACGGATCGGCGTCAACCAGAATCGTACGAAGCCCTTCGCGAGCCCACGCATCGGCGAGGCCCAGGGCGACAGTGCTTCGGCCCGGTGCCCCACCGGGGCCCCATACAGCGACGAGCGCCCCCGCGCCGACTGCCGGCAACGCGTCGTCGACCTGGACTTCTGCGCGCGGGAGGAGGTCGGCGAGTGCGGAGAGCTCGCCGATGCCGAGTCGCGTTGTGATACCCAGCGCAGCGCATCGATTTGTCTCGCCGTCAACCGCGACCGGATGAACGTGTGACTGAAAGAGCCGGTAGACGATGTCGGCGTCGAGACCGGGCAGGTCGAGGGAGATGAGCGCGGCTACCGCGTCTCCGGTCTGGGCCGCGGACAGGAGATCGGCAACATCCACACATCGACGTTCAAGACCGAAGTCTGTCGAAGAATTGAGGAAGGCCAATGCCTCTGATTCCCACGGAGCACCGTCGGCCGCAATGAGGACGCCGCTCAAGGGACTCTGACCAGAGTCACATGGCCCGCCGAGATGGCACTCAGTGTCTGGTTGCCCAAGTCATTGTCGCTGGTCCCGACAAGAATTGTGCGGGCTGCGGAACTACCGATTGCCTTGGATTCTCCGCCGGTCGACAGAACCTGAACGGCCTTCAGAATGCGCTTCGATCCGTCATTCGTCGGCTGGCCAGGTGCCGGCCCAACCCATACGTCCACGCTGTCGCCGCTGCGCAAGTCGGTGGGGAACGAACCAGCCGACACGTTGAGCGGAAGCTCGGCATCCGGTCTCATGCCGGCAGGAACTAGGGCCGACCGTTCAACCAATGCGCCGGCAACTACGTCATGCGACCACACGAGATCACCCAACGCCGCCGGAAACTCATCGCTGACGCTGACATATTGCGCTGCCACCGACTCAGGCACCCGAATCCGTGTCGACACGAAATCAACGCGACTCACCGGATCACCCGCGGCGACATGAGATCGTACGGACCAGTATTCAACCGTGTTGTCTCTGGCAGCGAAGGTCTTCGTGCCAATCACTGTGGACAAGAGCACCAGCATGATGCCCAGCATCAACCGCGGGTCGCGCCATGGATGGACGGCAACTCGCCGGGCCGGCCTCACCGGGTCGCGCCATTCACGTTCTTCGTCGTCTTGATCCGCACCGATAGGTCAGGCCCCCGCCAGATATCCATGGTCATGAGTATTAACCCAAGGAATGCGGGACGGGAACCGGCTCAGGGAGGTTGTGCACAACCTTGACCGATTTCACTTCCTGACACCTGGACATGCAAGACTTGGATGGTGCCACCAGCCAATGCCCGCTTCCTGACTCTGGCCGATGTTGCCGAGGTTCTCAACGTCACAGTGCGGCAGGTTTATGCCTTGGTTCGTGGGGGTGACCTTCGCGGAATCCAAATCGGCGGGCGCGGGCAATGGCGCATCGAAAACAGCGAACTCGAGGACTACATCGCCCGGCAGTATGCCCGCTCGGACCAGACGATCGCAGAGCAAGATCCAGTGTCCGAGGACGACGACGTCAACGTGGACAACTGACGGCCGATATTGCCGCCAGCGGGATCAGAATGGACTTGTCTGCATCGTCGCGGATCTGCACGAAGTCCTGACCGACCTGAGCAACAAGCCCGGTATTCATCGTGCCATCGACGCGATGGACCTTGACCCTGTCCTGATCTCGTTGGCAAAGTCGAAAGGCAGCCGGCCAACCGAGCCTTGAGGACACAGACGTCACGGGATCGGCGCGCCGGCTCCAACTCGAAACGACAAGCACACTCGCGGGACTGATCAGTGTGTCGGCGTGCGGTGCCCGCACGTGCAAGAGGCGCTCGTTGATCGACATGACTTCACCTTCGACATGGCCGATTCCGACGGCCTCAACCCTGACGTAGCCGCCACAGAGCTGGCGCCAAGACGTCCCGGCCCACTCGCCTTCGCTGAGATCCTCGATCAGCGCATCGCGCTCGGCAAGCGCGTCCTCATCGGCTTGACTCTCCAAATCGGCAAACAGCTTGTCCCATCGCATAGCGGGCAGGCTAGCCCACGGTGTGGAAAACAGGTTGACACCCGGCTTCAAATAACCTTCACTGTCATCTAACGTAGTCAAACGTTATCAAATGACGGAGGGTCATGAGGCTGTCTTCGACCGGTCGCGCGGCAATCGCCCTGAGCACCGTCAGCCTGATCGGCCTCGGCCCGCAGGCGGCAGACGACGCCCGTACGATCGCTGGCTTAACGTTCGACGAGGCCCTCGAGTCGTTCGCCTCGCTCCTGCTCGACGCCCTG
>JBDSQP010000415.1:0-1660 GCA_039929755.1 Aeromicrobium sp.
GAGGTTGGACTGCTTGAGCAGGGTGATGATTTCCTTGCTGTTCCGGGCGAGTTCACCCGTGACAGCGCGTGCGCTCGCCAGCAACGTACGCATCTGCTCGGAGCGATCGGCGGCGACCTTCGACAGGTCCGAGACGCCGATGAGGGCCCTGCGAGTTGCCTCGGGAGTACCTCGCAGCGCGTCGGCCATCACGGTGAACGACTGAGAGAGCTTTTTGCTGTCGTACTGCTGCAGAGACGTCCCTGCATCTTCTATGACGTCCTGGAGATTGAACGGGACGGACGTTTGTGCCAGCGGAATCGTGCTGTGGTTGAGCGCCCCTGGGCCAGTCGGGTCGATCTCGAGGTAGTGGGTGCCCAGCAGCGTCGCGACCTTGACCGCGGCCGTCGTTCGCGAGCCGAGGCGGATCTTCTTGTCGACCGTGAACTCGATTCTGACTTTCTTGTCATCAAGTGAAATTCCGGTGATCTCCCCAACGCTGACGCCCGCCACCTGAACGTCTTCGCTAACCCGGAGTCCGGCCGTATGTTCGAGGTATCCCGTGTAATGGGCCTTGCCGATGGTCGCGGAGCTGAGGTAGCCGACGAACAGCGCCATGACAAGCAGGACAGCGCCGCCAGCGAGGCCGACGCGATACGGGCTCCGCATTCCGATCCCCTTCATCGGCACACCGCTGAGTAAGGGCCGTCAGGGCTGCCGAAGTTGATGTTCGAACCGCCCAGGTCGAGACCGATGTTGCAGATGTAGATGTTGAGCCAACTTCCGTGGGACATGGGACGGGAGAACGCGTCGGTGGCAAGCGGCAAATTCTCGAGGACTTTTTCGACGACGTCGCGGTTCTTGACCACGGTGTTCGAAAGCCCGGTCAGGGTCTTGAGGTCCCTCGCCAGGTCAGGTCTGGCTTCGGTGACCAGGTCGGCCGTCGCCGACGACAAATCGCTCAGGCCGTCGAGCGAGTCCCCGATAGTCGTACGTTCTTTGGCCAACGCCGCCGTCAATGCGCCGAGTTGATCGACGGTGTTGTCGAACTGGCTGCTGTGGGAGGCCATGTTCTGCAATACAGGAGTGAGATTGTCGATGATGCGGCCGAATACCTCGTCGTTGTTGGAGAGCTTTGTAGACAGGGACGCGGTCTGGTTCAGCAACGACTCGATCGTGCCGCCCTCCCCCTGCAGAACCGAAATGATCGATGCCGAGAGCTTGTTGATCTGCGCGGGTTCGAGCGTCTGGAAAAGCGGCTCGAATCCGTTGAGCAGCGCCGTGAGGTCGAAGCCCGGGCTCGTATGTGAAACAGGGACAGTCGCCTCCGCCTTGAGCGGAACCGAAGCCCCCTCACCCGGAACGAGTGCCAGATAGCGCTGACCGAGAAGATTCTGATATCGGATGATCATCGAGGTGTTCTCGTAGATCTGCTGATCCTTCTGAAGGATGAACTCAACCGTCGCAAACCCCTTGGGGTTGACCTCAACCTTTTGCACACGCCCCACCGACACACCGGCCGCCCGGACGTCGTCGCCCGGTCGCAGGCCACTCACGTTGGTGAATTCGGCGTGCAGAGTGCGGGTGCCGCCGGAGACCTGATTGGACATCGTGTTGTACAGAATCACCATCATCGCGAGCGAGATGACCGTGAAGGCGCCGAATTTCCATAGGACCGACT
>JBDSQP010000416.1:0-2488 GCA_039929755.1 Aeromicrobium sp.
CGACATCTGGCTGGCGAACTTCGTGGGGTCGATGATCCTGCTCGCCGAGTACCTCTATGTGCTGCCATTTCCCGACGAGGCGTCGGGACCCGAAGTGACCAGAGCCAACGTGATCCTGTCGATCATCTGCATCCTGATCAGCTGGGCGGTACTTGCGGTCGTTGGAGGCACGATGGCTCACCGGGCACTCGACTGGACGGTTCGCGACGACGATCCCGATGAGCGCGAGCAACATCTGACTTTGTATTTGCCCTGGCGCCTTTTTCAGTTGCAGGTCGTCATGTGGGCAATTTCTTGCGTGGCGTTCCTGATCCGCAATTTGTCAGTTGGGCCCGCTTTCGCCTTTCAGATATCCGGGGCAGTGATCAGCGGCGGCCTAGCGACGGCGACGCTGTCCTTCCTGCTGGCCAACAGGCTGGTCCGGCCAGCGACGGGCCGCGTTTTGGAGGTGTCGCCACCCAGGCCAGGAGCCGCGGCGAGTTTCGGCGAGCGGGCCGTCTTCATCTGGGTACTGACAAGCGGTGTGCCGGTTCTCGGTCTGGTTTTGATGGTCGCTTTCTCGCCGTCCTCGGGTGCTTCGCTCCATCGACTCGCGTTGAGCGGTTTGGTCATCGGTTCGGTGACCCTCATCGGCGGGCTCGCAGCGACGGTGCTGTTCGCTAAGTCCGTCGGCGAGCCATTGTGCAACCTGACCACGGCGTTGGCCGAAATCGAGGCCGGAAACCTGGGCGTCTCGGTCAAGATCGACGACACCGGGGAGATCGGTCAGCTCCAGGCTGGACTCAACCGGATGGCGTTTGCGTTGCGCGAACGCGAGCAGCTCCGAGACCTTTTCGGCCGCCATGTCGGAGTGGATGTCGCGAGGCTGGCACTCCAGCACGGGGTGACTCTCGGCGGAGAGGAGCGCGAAGTGGCCGCCCTTTTCGTCGATGTCATCGGCAGTACTACGTTCGCCGCTGAGCGTTCGCCTGGTGAAGTCGTCGCCGCGTTGAACAGGTTCTTCGAGGTCGTCGTCTCGGTCGTCTCCGAATACGGCGGCCTGGTCAACAAGTTCGAGGGCGACGCCGCGTTGTGCATCTTCGGCGCACCGCTAGAGCTGCCCGACGCCGCCGCTTCGGCACTGGCCGCGGCGCGGACGATGTCTCAACGACTCAAGGCCGAGGTGCCTGACCTCGATGCCGGTGTCGGGGTCTCGCACGGACTTGTCATCGCGGGCAACATCGGCTCAACAGAACGCCTCGAATACACCGTTATCGGCGATCCGGTGAACGAAGCGGCCCGGCTGACCGAGCAGGCCAAGGACCGACCTGAGCGGGTTGTCGCGTCGAAGACGATCCTCGACAAGGCCTCATCGGCGGAACAGTCCCTGTGGCAGTTGCTTGACCCGCTCCTGCTGCGTGGTCGTCTCGTTCCTACGACGTTGGCGGTGCCGCTGACCTGACCGCTGTCTCGCTGGGCGCCTTCTCGGTCATGAGTTCTCTTCTGAAAGTTTGCGAGCTGATTCGAGCACCAGACGCATCGACCATTCGAGCGCCTCGGTGTGGGAGTCCTTCTCGTACTGTTCGAACCCGATCAGGAGGTACATGCCCGTCTTGGCGAATGTCGCCGCAACTTTGGGGTCGGAAACGATGTCCAGCGCAGATTCCACGATGATGGTGAACCGCTCCAGGTCGACGCTTTCCTGCACAGACTGAACGTAGGGATCGAGGTTGCTCCATACACGGATCGCCGCCTCGGCCCGGTGGGGGAGAGTGAGTGCGATGTCAATGAGCGCTTCGAGTAGTTTCTCGGGTCCGAATTGTTGGCGGGCCACCTCCACCAGCTCGGTCGTTCGGGCCTCATGCCAGTGCGCGAGGAACTGATCGGTGAAATCCTTCCAGCTCTTGAAGTGGTGGTAGAAGGCACCTGTGGTGACATTGAGGCTCCGGCAGAGTTCTGATTGCTTGAGGCCGGCAAAGCCTTCGTCAGAGAGGATCTCAAACGCGGCATCAAAGAATTTCGCTTTTGAGACAGTCGCGGCGGCCACATGGACTCCAGGGGATCAGGCGTACTTGAGCAAAGTTTCGGAGCCACCATCATAGAAACGTTCCGGCGAAAGCCCCGGGCATAAGTTATCTTATGATAACGTGTTCTGTCATGCGATCCACGGGTTTCGGGCACGCTGAGGCAACGGCAACGGACAAAGGATCTCTCGAATGACCATCGAAATCGAACGGACCACCATTGCAGACGGCGTCGTTGAACGGCTCCGGGCGGTCTATGCCACCAAGCGAACGCGCCCCATCGAGTGGCGTCTCGAGCAACTGAACGGCATCGAAAGGTTGCTCGCCGAGAACGAGCCGCAGATCGCGGCCGCACTCGAAGTTGACCTCGGCCGAAATGCGACCGAATCGTGGTTGGCCGACATTGCCTCGTCGGTCGGCGAGGTCGTCTTTGCGCGCAAGAACCTCCGCAAGTGGATGAAGAAGCGCAAACAGCGCCTTCCGCT
>JBDSQP010000417.1:0-2155 GCA_039929755.1 Aeromicrobium sp.
CCCAAGGCGTCGAGGATGGCGCGTGAACCTTTTCGGAATGATCGCGAGCGTCCTGGACCATCACCATCGTCCAGCGCGGAGCCAAGACGCCGCTCGTGGCGCAATCGGCCGAGAACAGGCAGGCCGAGTGTCTCGCCGACAATCGCCGAACCCATGCCGCCGGGCCTGGCACGTGTCAACAACACGACATTGCCTGTGTGGCGCCGCAGTCGTTCAAGGACGCGGCCGGCGGCGCTCAGGGCATGGATGTCTTCGGGAACGAGGAGGACCGTCAGCACCGAGCGAGTCAGGATTTCCTCGGTCACGGGCTCGAACCTCCTCGGCACATCCACCGCGACGAGATCGTAGGTTCGCGATGCCGCGGCGATCACTGCCCGAACAGATGAGGGATGAACCTCGACCTCCTCGCCCCGGTCCCACGACAGTGTCGACACTCCGGCCTTGGCCGGAAGCACTTGTCGCAAGGACTCGCCGCTGATGCGACCCTGGGTCCGATCCAGGTCGCGCCAGCGCATGCCGTGGACGTTTTCGTGACCGAGGACCAGATCGATGCCCCCGCCCAACGGGTCGGCGTCGAGAAGGATGGACGCCAGCCCCCGGCCGGCTCCGGCCAGCACCAGCGACGCCGCCAGGGTCGTGGCCCCAGCACCGCCGCAACCGCCCATCACACTCACCACACACGCTTCGCCATATCCCTCGAGGGCATCGGCAAGGATCTCTATGACGATGTCCTGATCGCCCGGGACAGAACAAACGCGCTCTGCGCCAAGCGCAAGCGCCACCGGCCACAGGTCAGCAGTGTCGTGACCGATGACGACGACCCCCTGACGACGGGACGGCTCGGTCCGGGCCAACGCGGCGGCAAGATCAGCGCACACGAGCACAGCGGGCGCGACCTTCCATGACTTGCGGGCCGACGTGACGTCGCGTGCGACCACCGGCGTTGCCCCGACTGCTGCGCACAAGCGCAATGCCTCGTCCAGCAACGCCTCATCGGCCGTCACAACCAGGGGCATTGCCATGTCATCCGGGGAGCTGAGGTCATCCATGCCGGAGACTATTCCCGGATCAGTCCCACGCGAATACCGCCTGAATCAACTGCTGTGGACATACGCGCCGAACGACGGGCCTGTGGAAACTCATCTAGGCTGATTCCGTGAACCACAGCAAGTCCGCCGCGTTCTTCGACCTCGACAAGACGATCATCGCCAAATCGAGCACGCTCGCCTTCAGCAAGCCGTTCTTTGAGGGCGGACTTCTCAGCCGCAGGGCTGTTCTGCGCAGCGCTTACGCGCAGTTCGTGTTCGCGGCGAGCGGGGCCGATCACGATCAACTCGAAAAGATGCGGTCGTACCTCACGGCGATGGTCAAAGGGTGGGATGTCGACGTCGTGCGACAGTCGGTTGCCGAAACCCTACATACGATCATCGATCCGATCGTCTATGACGAGGCCATCACCTTGTTCGAACAGCACCGCGAAGAAGGCCGGGACATCGTCATCGTGTCGGCCTCGGGCACTGAGGTTGTCGAGCCCATCGGCGCCATGCTCGGCGTCGATCACGTCATCGCGACCAAGCTCGCCGAAGAGAACGGGCGCTACACCGGCGAGGTCGAGTACTACGCATACGGCGGCAACAAGGCAAAGGCCATCGTCGCCTTGTCACGCGAACGCGGCTACGACCTGCTCGATTCGTATGCGTACTCGGACTCCGAGACCGACGTGCCGATGCTCGAAGTCGTGGGCCATCCGTTCGCCGTCAATCCGGACAAAGCACTCCGCAAGATCGCGACCGAAAAGGGCTGGCCGATCCTCGCGTTCGCGCGTCCGGTAGCCCTGCGACCACGTCTGGGACTCGATACTCGCGCCGGCAAGATCGCCGCGGGCTCGGCGATCGCTTCATGCGTCGCTGCCATAACTCTCGCGCTCGTGATCCGCAAAAAGGGCCGCCACAATTCCCGAGCCTGAACCAGGCACACCTCCCATGAGCCATGCGAATCGTGATTGTGAATCAAAGGGCACAACATTACGGACGAGTAGGTCTGTCGCATCACGGCCCCGGGGCGTACAAAAGGGTTAAGAACTCCACAGCAGCTCAGCACCTCAGCACCCACGCGGCGATCTCCCGTCCCAAAGGGCTGTCGCACTCGGGATAAC
>JBDSQP010000418.1:0-5193 GCA_039929755.1 Aeromicrobium sp.
GGGCTACAACTTCAGAGCCGAAAGTATGAGGCGGGTCGCGACCAAAGGCCGTCGCGCTATCAGCAGTTACACCCCTAGCCTTGGGAGGTGCAACCCGTCGACTACCAACCCCACCTCTCGCGCTGGAGCAAAACGTGGCGCGCTGTTGCTGTCGTTGTCATCGGCGGTCTGGGTTGGGCGCAGTTCGCCCCGTGGCAATGGCATCACAACCGATTGTGGTTTTTCGCCGATATCGGTCTTGGTGTGCTGGCCTTCGGCCTGGTGTTCTGGCGCCGACGGTTCCCCGTTCAGATCGCCCTCATCACAGCTGTGGCGAGCGGCATTTCGTCGGCGGCGGGAGGGCCGGCAACTCTCGCTCTGGTCTCGATGGCCACCCGTCGCAGATGGCGCGAAATAGTTCCCGTGTCGATCGTGTCCCTCATGGGCAGTCTGTGGCTTGCTCACATCGACCCTTCGCCCGAGGACAGCTGGATTGTCGTTAACACGGCGATCGTGTCGATCATCGGAGTCACGGTCGGTTGGGGCCTCTACATCGGCTCGCGTCGTGAGCTGCTCGCCACCCTGAGAGATCGCGCCGACAAGGCAGAGTCGGATCAGTCCCGCCGGGCTGAGCAAGCGCGTACCGCCGAACGGGGTCGGATCGCCCGCGAGATGCACGACGTCCTCGCTCATCGGATTTCCCTCGTATCGATGCACGCCGGCGCCCTGAGTTATCGCACTGATCTGACCGACGAGGAGATCCGCAGGACGGCGGCGATCATCCAAGAGAACTCACATCAAGCGATGACCGAGCTCCGCGAAGTTCTCGGCGTGCTGCGCGATGGTCCCGGTGACGCGGCGCCCGAGCTCCCCCAGCCTGCTGCAAACGACATAGGTGCCCTCATCGCCGAGGCGCGGGACTGGGGAATGAAGATCGACTACGCGAGTGACGCCGACATCGCCTGGCTCCCCGACTCGGCCGGGCGCGCTCTGTACAGGATCATCCAGGAGGCTCTGACGAACGTCCGTAAGCACGCGCAGGACACTTTGGTCACCGTGCGGCTGAGTGGCGGTCGCGAGGACGGGCTCTCGATCAACATTCGCAATCCCCTGCGTATCGGCGACGTGCGCATAGGCGCCCCCGAATCTGGGCTTGGACTGATCGGCCTCACGGAGAGGACAGCGCTCCTAGGCGGCACGCTCAGCCACGACATCACCCCCGACCACCAATTCATCCTGCGCGCGTGGCTACCGTGGCCGGCATGACGATCCGAGTGTTGATCACCGACGACGATCCGCTCGTTCGGGCCGGTCTCGCGCTGATCCTCGGAGGGTCCGAGGACATCAAGGTTGTTGGGGAGGCCACCAACGGTCGCGAAGCCGTCGACCTCGTCGCTCTTGACAGTGCCTCCGAACAACGCGTCGACGTCGTACTCATGGACATTCGCATGCCGGTTATGGACGGCATCGCCGCGACGACTTTGCTCGCAGCCACGGAGTCTCCCCCGAAGGTCATCGTGTTGACGACCTTCGACGCCGACGATTTCGTGGTCCGGGCGTTGGCAAACGGTGCCAGCGGCTTTTTGCTCAAAGACACACCCCCGGCCGACATCGTTGCGGCGGTCCGGCGGGTCCACGAAGGCGAACCGATGCTTTCACCCACCATCACCGAACGATTGATACGCCAGGTGACCGACGCCGCACCTTCAGGTCGGGCCGAAGCGGCACTTGCCACGATCGACAAACTGACCGAACGCGAACGCGATGTGGCGATTGCTGTTGGTCGCGGAGCCTCGAACGCGGAGGTCGCCTCCGAGCTCCACATGAGTATCCCGACCGTCAAGGCACACATTTCGCACATCTTCGCCAAGCTCGAAGCGACCAACCGGGTCCAGGTCGCCATCTGTATGCACGACGCCGGCCTCCTCTGAGTTTTCGGTTTTTCACGGATCTTGAGTGGTTTGGGTAGCCACGACCGCCCAAACCACTCAAGATCGGAGGTCCACAGATGTGGGAACAACATCGACTTTCCACAGGTCCGCCATCAGGTGGCGTATGCCGAATGCATCGGGTCCACTGTCAACGGCATGTAGGCCGTCGTTCGAACTGCCGTCGCGGTGTCCGAATACGGTCGAGGCGCCGTCAGACACGCGATCGACTCTGGGCGGTGGCAAAGTCCAGCGCGCGGAGTAGTCGTGACCCACAACGGCCCATTGAGTCCGATCGAGATCGAACTTGTCGCCCTCAACCTGTGTGCTCCGAGTTCTGCTCTAGCCGGGCCGACCGCCCTGGTTCACGACGGGTTCAAAGGTTTCGAGCAACCGGAAACGTATGTCGTTTTGCCCGAGGGTGCACAACGGCCAGAAGTGCCAGGGCTCGTCCCACACTGGAGTACTCGACTCGGCGAGAGCGATATCCACCCGCTGGGCGAGCCTCGACGCACTCGTCCCCCGCGGAGCATCATCGACTTCGCATCCTGGTGTGGCAACGATCGATACGCACGGGCAATAGTTGTTGCCGCATTCCAACAGGGACTCGTGGACAACCGCTCGATGCGTGAGGCGCTGACGCGACGCGGGCCGTGCCGGCGGCGAGCACTGATTGTCGAATCGATCCTCGACGCGGTGGGCGGCATCCAATCGCTGCCAGAACGAGATTTCAATGACCTCAGACGAAGGGCAGGTTTGCCGCCGGCTACTCGCCAATCTCGCATCCAAACCCCCAACGGCCGCTACTTCCTCGACGTCGAATGGAAGCAACACGGGATAGCAGTTGAGATTCACGGCATACCTCACATACACATTCGCCAATGGGACGCCGACATTCTTCGCGGCAACGAGGTCGTGATTGCCGGCAAGAAGCTCCTCGCCTTCACGTCGTATGCCATCCGCCACGAGCAAGCCGTCGTCATCGATCAACTCCAGCGAGCCTTCGCTACCCGGATTCGTCACGCATCTTGATGGATTTGAGCTCCAATGGCGACCCAAATCCCTCAAGATCCGTCAAAGTTCTTTTTGACCCCAGGGCGAACCGTAGGCGGTCAGCAGGTCGAGGAATGGCACGGCGTCGAAGGCTTCGGGGCCGAGAACGCCGTTGCCGGACCACGTGCCGTTGGCCAAGAGTTCGAGGGCGACGACCGGGTTGATCGCGGTCTGCCATACGACACATTGGTGGCCGTATTCCTTCATCGACCAGTCGTTGTCGACCACGTGATAGAGGTATGTGGAACGCAGCTCACCGTCGAGACCCTTGCCGGTCACCCAGAGGCCCGCGCACGTTTTGCCATGCATCTTTTCGCCGAGGAAAGCCGGATTGGGAAGACAGGCAGCGACCACATCCCGCGGACTGACCTCGACGTCCCCGACACGAACCTTGTCGGTGCTGTCGAGGCCGAGCTTGTGCAACGTCTTGAGTACGTCGATGAATTCGTCGCCGAGACCGTACTTGAAAGTCGCCCTCTTGGTCTTGATCCACCGCGGCATGAGGAGAACTTCCTCGTGCTCGACGTTGACGCATTCGACCGGCCCGATGCCCTCGGGGAAATCGAAGACCTCGGGTTCGCTGAACGGCTCAGTCGTGAACCATCGGCCCTTGCCTGAATCATCTGCCTCCCAGATCACCGGAGGGTTGAGGCATTCCTCGATCGTCGTCCAGATCGAGAACGAAGGCGCGAAGTCGTATCCGTCGACCGTGAGGTTGGCACCATCGCGCGTACCGAGCTCATCGATCTCTGAGAACAAATGGTCAGAGGCATAGCGTGCGAACACGTCGGAGAGACCCGGCTCGACGCCGATGCCGACCAGCGCAAGACGGCCGGCGGCCTCCCATTCAGGGGCCGACTCGAACTGTTCATCGCCCAGCTTGATGCCGACTTCCTCGTAGGGCCGGTCAGGATGCCGATGTGACAGGCTCATCGCCATATCGAGATAGTCGGCGCCAGCGGCCAGCGCACCGTCGAAGATTGGCATGACGAACCGCGGATCAACTGCGTTCATGACGTGGGTCGCGCCGGACGAACGGGCCAGAGCGGCAACCGAATCCGCGCTCGAGGCGTCGACTTGGGCTGCCGTGAAACGCGGATCGGCGATCGCGGCCACCGCACGCTCGGCGCTGGCCAGAGCGTAGTCGGCGACGACCACGGACTCGAAGAAGTCGCGCCGCGCAGCGATCGCCACAAAGGCAGACCCCACACCTCCGGCGCCGACCAAGAGGATTTTCACAGGCTCAGGCCTCCAGGTTGGTCATGACGTGCTTGATACGGGTGTAGTCCTCGAGGCCATACATCGAGAGGTCCTTGCCGTAGCCCGAATGCTTGAATCCGCCGTGGGGCATTTCGGCAACGATCGGTATGTGGGTGTTGATCCACACGCAGCCGAAGTCGAGGCGCTTGGCCATCCGCATCGCCCGACCGTGGTCTTTTGTCCAGACCGACGATGCGAGCCCGTATTCCACTCCGTTGGCCCACCGAACGGCTTCGTCCTCATCTCTGAACTGCTGGACGGTGATGACCGGCCCGAAGATTTCTTCCTGGCTCGCCCTGTCCAGCTGGGTGAGCCCCGACAGCACGGTCGGCTCGAAGAAGTAGCCCTCGCCGAGAGCCGCAACCCGCGAACCACCGGTCTCGATGTTGGCGTGATCGGGCAGGTCATCCATGAAGCCACCGACGCGGTCCAGCTGAGCCTTGTTGTTGACCGGCCCGAAGTAGACGTCTTCGTCGTCAGGCAAACCGACCTTTGTTCCCCTGGCAGCCTCGGTGAGCGCGGCGATGAAGTCGGCGGCGACTCTGGGATGTACGAGAACGCGTGTGGCGGCTGTGCAGTCCTGACCGGCATTGAAATAGCCGGCACCGGCGATGCCCTCGGCCGCGGCCGCGATATCGGCATCATCGAACACCACGACCGGGGCTTTGCCGCCGAGCTCGAGGTGCGGCTTCTTGAGGTCCAGCGCCGCTGCGGAGGCAACCTCCATACCTGCACGCACGGAACCCGTGATCGACACCATTTGCGGTATCGGGTGTGACACAAGTGCTCTTCCGGTCTCGCGGTCTCCGCATACGACGTTGAACACTCCCGGTGGGAAGAACTCGGAGGCAATTTCGGCCAACATTGAGGTCGACGCGGGCGTGGTGTCGCTCGGTTTGAGGATGACGGTGTTGCCGGCAGCCAACGCGGGGGCGATCTTCCAGATGGCCATCATCAGGGGGTAGTTCCACGG
>JBDSQP010000419.1:0-7465 GCA_039929755.1 Aeromicrobium sp.
GACTTCGGCGGTCCCATGTATGACGCCGGACTGGGCAAAGATGCAGACTTCGAGGACATACAGGCCGAGGATGCACCGGCCGCCGTTGAGCGATTGCGAGCGGAATCCCGGCTGGCCAAGCAAGCCGCAGCCGACCTGCCGTGGGACAGCCTCGTGCCTTCACGCGACGGTGACCTGTCGTTGCGATTCGTGCACGTCCACATGATCGGCGAGTATGCCCGCCACAACGGGCACGCGGATCTGTGTCGCCAGGCAATCGACGGCGTCACCGCAAGCTGAGGCCCTGCTTATCTGACGGGACACTACTTGGCGAGCACCTGCACGTAGCACTGCTTTGCGTCCTTGGCGGCCGGAATCTTGGTGAGCTTGATCTTGATTGAGCCGTGAGCGTTGATCGAGGCATATTGCTTGGTGAGGGCCTTGCCATCTTTGCCGTTGGCCCTGCCGACGAACACCGACACCTGATAGGTCAGGGCCTTTTTGCTGCGGTTCTGCAAGATGCCTGAGGCATTCCAGACACCCTTGCTGTTGGCCGCGCAGCGGAAGTCGGAGAGGTCTTCGAGGGCCGACACTCCGGTCGGAACGGCGATGGTCGGCTTCTTGGTCGCGGTCGCCTTGGCAGTCGACGGCTGCGACTTAGATGCCGGCGACTTGCTTGCCTTCGGCTCGTTGCCGCCTCCGCAGCCGGAAAGCAGCAGACAAAAGGCCACAGCCATACCCGCGAAACGCATACTCCATCTCATCACGGCGTACCGTCTGGATGAGGGAGCAACACAGGCGTCGGGTAAGGTGAGACGTAAACATGAGGCAAACCTCATGTTGGTAATTAGGAGAACCGATGAGCCCCATCACATCTGTAGGAGTAGTCGGCGGAGGCCTCATGGGCTCCGGCATCGCCGAAGTCTCAAGCCGCGCAGGCATACCGGTCACCGTCGTCGAGGTCACCGATGCTGCGGCAGCGGCAGCGCAGGCCCGCATCGAGGGTTCGCTGCGCCGGGCCGAGAAGCGCGGCAAGATCGAGGCAACTGAAGTCGAGGCCGTCCTCGGCCGCATCGCTTTCACGACCGATCTCAGCAAGCTGGCGCCCTGCGACCTCGTCGTAGAAGCTGCTTCGGAGAACGAAGAAATCAAGCTCGACCTGTTCCGCCGCCTCGGGCCGATCCTCGAGAAGGACGACGCGATCCTCGCCTCCAACACATCGTCGATCCCCATCGTGAAGCTTGGCGCCGTCTCCGGCCGCGCCGGCCGCGTCATGGGTGTCCACTTCTTCAACCCTGCGCCGGTTATGAAACTCGTCGAACTCATCCCCTCGCTCACCACCTCGCCCGACACCAAGGCACGAATGGCCCGCTTCGTCGGCGACCAGCTCGGCAAGCAGGCCATCGAAGCCACCGACCGCGCCGGCTTCGTCGTCAACTCTTTGCTAGTCCCATACCTGTTGTCAGCGATCCGCATGTATGAAGCCGGCTACGCCTCGGCCGAGGACATCGACCACGGCATGGTCCTGGGTTGCGGCCATCCTATGGGCCCCCTTGCGCTCTGCGACTTGATCGGACTCGACACGATCCGCGCCATCGGCGCCTCGATGTACGACGAGTTCAAGGAGCCGCTCTACAGCCCGCCGCCACTGCTCGACCGCATGGTCGAAGCCGGCCTCATGGGCAAGAAGTCCGGTCAGGGCTTCTACCCGTACGAGACGTAAGTCGACTCAGAGCAGTTCGCCACGCTTTCTCGCGGCGACCACGGCCTCCAGGCGCGTGTGGGTATCGAGCTTCCGCATCGCGTTCCGTAGATAGCTGCGCACGGTCTCGGACCCGATGCAGAGTCGTTCCGCAATTTCGGCGTTGCCGCATCCGAGGGCAACAAGACTAAGAACATCGACTTCGCGCGGGGCAAGTGGTGGATGCGACGGCGGCGCCTCGTCATCGGGCTTAAGCGATAACAGAAGGTTCGCCCCGACTTCGCGTATGCGCGCGGCCAGGTCCTGATCGTCAATCTGCGCGGCGATCGTACGGAGCTCGGCCCCTGCCTCGCGGAGATCGACCAATTCGCGCGGTGTCTCCGTACGTGCGTCGTGTTCGACCGAAGACAGTCGACGATCGACCTCATCCCGGATGCGGATCTCGCCCTGGAGCGAGGAGACAACCGGTATCGCCCTGGCGAGCACGTCATCGGCCAGTCCGGAACGATCGCGACGGCCCAAGTAGACCAGTCCCCGCGAACGGCCGAAGACCATCACCGGGATCGCCAGCAAGGAAGTGATGCCCTCACCCAGCACGGCTTCGTCGTATTCATGGGAGATCGCGCGCGAGCTTCCGTAGTCGTCCACTGCGCGCGGACGGCCCTCGACAAACGCCCGGCCTCCAAGGCCCGTCCTGCCCCGGATCCTAAGTCCCCGCAGGCGACCGGTTTGGGTTCCGTCGACCTCGACCAGCATGGGTTCGCCATCGACCAGAAGGCCGCCGAAGACGATGGGGATCTCGACGAGCCGGCGCAATTCACGCAAACACGAACGCAGGGCGTCGTTGTCTCGAAGACGCAGCACCTCGGTCGCCTTCACCGGTACCCCCTTGCGGGGGTAGTAACCCCGACTGTCAGCATCGATAATACGTGACGACGCTCACGTCGTTCGCTCGCATTTTCCAACCCACAGGTGACCCCATGCTTTTCCCTCTGACTATTCGAGACTTCATCGATCGCGCGCTCACGGTCTATCCCGATCGCATCGGCGTCGTCGATGAACCAAATCAGACGGCGCCTTCCTGGGGTGAATTGACGTACGCGCAGATCCACAAGCGCGCGGCAGCCCAGGCTGCGAACCTCGATGCCCTCGGCGTGCCCGTCGGCGGGCGCGTGGCGATCGTGTCCCACAACTCCGCTCGTCTTCTGACCTCGTTCTACGGTGTCTCGGGTTGGGGTCGGGTGCTCGTACCGGTCAACTTCCGTCTCGCTCCGGCCGAAGTGAAGTACATCGTCGAACACAGTGGCGCCGAGGTCCTGATAGTCGACCCAGACCTGCGTTCGCTTCTCGACACCGTCACGGCCAAACACACTTTTGTCATTGGCGAGGACGACGAAGCAATCTGGGGTGGATCGGGCACGCCCGATGAGTGGGAAGGCGATGAGTCCGCGACGGCAACGATCAACTACACCTCCGGCACAACGGCGCGACCCAAAGGCGTACAACTGACTCACCGCAACCTCTGGCTCAATGCGACGGTTTTCGGTTGGCAGGCTTCGGTGTCCGACCGGGATGTTTACTTGCATACGTTGCCGATGTTCCACGCCAATGGCTGGGGCCATCCCTATTCGGCGACGGGTATGGGCGCGACGCACATCGTGCTGCGCCAGGTCGACGGTGCCGAAATCCTCAAGCGGATCAAGGAACACGGTGTCACCTACCTTTGTGCGGCGCCGGCCGTCGTGGCCGCGGCGCTCGACGCTGCGAAGGACTGGGATGGAGCGATCCCCGGCCGCGACACCGTACGCATCATCGTCGCCGGCGCTCCCCCGCCGACCCGCACGATCGAGCGCGTACGCGAAGAACTCGGCTGGGAATTCATCCAGATCTACGGCCTCACCGAGACGTCCCCGCTTCTGACGATGAGCCGTATGCGGGCCGAATGGGATGACCTCACTCCCAACCAGCAGGCCCGCAATCTAGGCCGCGCGGGTGCGCCTGCCATCGGCGTACGCATGATGATCGACGACGAGGGCGAAGTCCTCGCCCGGTCCAACCACAACCTGGCCTCCTACTGGGAAAACCCCGAGGAGTCGGCCCGGGTCATGGAAGGCAACTGGGTCCACACCGGCGACGGCGGCACATTCGAAGACGGCTACATCGCGATCGCCGATCGTAAGAAGGACGTCATCATCACCGGCGGCGAGAACGTTTCGTCGATCGAGGTCGAGGACGCGATCAGCTCCCACCCGGCCGTCAGAGAGGTCGCAGTCATCGGCATTCCTGACGAGAAGTGGGGCGAACTCATCACCGCACTCGTCGTCACCGATGGCACGCCGCTGACTCAGGAAGAACTCATCGCGCATTGCCGCGAGCACCTCGCGGGCTACAAGTGCCCGAAGCGGGTCGAGTTCCGAGACGAGCTCGAGCGGACCGCGACCGGCAAGTTGCAGAAGTTCAAACTGCGCCAGCCGTTCTGGAAGGACGTCGACCGCCAGGTCAACTAACCAGGCCAGTAACTAGGACAGCCAGTACTAGGACAGCTAGTAACTAGACGGGCATCTCGACGAGCCAAAGAGTATGCACTCCGGAGAACCCCTTGAGCTCGACGTCCATCTGTTCGACAAGCCTGATGTTGGTGTCATCGGCCAGGCTGGAACGGACTTCGTCTGACACGAGGATCTCGCCGCCTTCGGCCTGAGCCGCGACGCGCGCGGCCATGGCGACATTGCGCCCGAAGTAGTCGCCCCCCTTTTCGATTGCGGAACCCGCATGGACTCCGATGCGTACGCGAAGCGGTGTGCGACGAAGGCGGCGTCCACGGCCCGCTATGAATGCGGTCTGTATGGCGATGCCGGCATGGACGGCTGCTTCGGGATCGTGGAATACGATCATGAACCCGTCGCCCTGCGACTTCACGACGTGCCCGCGAAAACGTTCGACGTTGGCCCGAACGACAGTGTCGTGCTTAGCCAACATGCTCATCCAGGCCCTGTCACCAAGACTCTCGTTGAGCGTGGTCGAATCCTCGATGTCGGAGAAGAAGATCGTGACGGCACCGTCCGGTCCGGCGACGCTGGCGATCCCCTTGCGGTCGTCGCGGGCCCATCGCGCGAGGTCTTCAGCCGAGCTCGTGAGGAAACCGCTCACGCCCCTGTCGCGCACTTTGGCAGCAGTCTCGGCAACGACCCTGACGGCATTGGCGGCACGGCCGGCCGTATGGAGTAAGCGCGGGTCTCGACGTCCGGCCAGGATGCGATGCAGTCGAGAAACCTCCCGGCGTGCCCGAGCCAAACGCAACCACACCAGCCCGAGCCCGAGCACGGACAGCGTGAGCAATCCAGAAAGCAGCGCAACGGTGAACGTCATTCAAGCACCAGCAAGAGATCGCCACCCTCGGCCTGGGCGGGCTTGGCGATCACCAGCCGCTTGACGGTGCCGGCGGCGGGGGAAGTGATCGAGGCTTCCATCTTCATGGCCTCAATTGTCGCGACGGTTTGACCGGCCTTGATCTCGTCGCCTTCGGCGACGGCCGGATTGACCACGCCCGCGAACGGTATGGCGATGTGGCCGGCATTGGAGGCATCGGCCTTCTCGGCCTGGGCCACGGTGACGTCGACCGAGCGGTCACGGACCAACGTGGGACGCAGTTGACCATTGATCGTCCCCATGACCGTCCGGAGTCCACGCTCGTCGGCATCGCCGATCGCCTCTAGGCCGAACAGGAGCAGTTTGCCCGTTTCGTACTCGACTTCCGTCTGGGTCTCGGCGCGCAGGCCGTACCAGAATGCCTGGGTCGGGAGCCGCGATATGTCGCCGAAGTCATTGCGCGCCGCCTCGAAGTCGCTCGTCGGACCGGGAAACAGCAGGCGGTTCAAGGTCGCACGGGGGGTCGCCGCGAGCCCGGCGCTGTCGTCGGCGGTAAGGGCCTCGACGACAGGTTTGATCGTGCGGCCCTTGAGCGCTTTGCTACGGAATGGCTCGGGCCAGCCGCCGGGCGGATCGCCGAGTTCGCCGGCGAGGAAGCCGATCACCGATTCGGGTATGTCGAAGCTGCCGGGATCCTCGGCAAAAGCCGCGGGATCGGCACCGACCGCAACCAGGTGGAGAGCAAGGTCGCCAACGACCTTGCTCGATGGGGTCACCTTGACGAGATTGCCGAGGATGTCGTTTGCCGCGGCGTACATGTCCTCGATCTGTTCGAACTTCTCGCCGAGGCCGAGCGCAATGGCCTGTTGGCGCAGGTTCGAGAGTTGGCCGCCGGGGATTTCGTGCGTGTAGACCCGGCCTGTCGGCGCGGGCAGTCCGGATTCGAACGGCGCGTACAACTTGCGGGTGGCTTCCCAGTAGGGCTCGAGGTCGTTGACGGCATCGATGTCGAGGCCGGTCGGACGGTCGGTGAAATCGGTCGCCGCGACGAGTGCCGACAACGGCGGCTGGCTCGTCGTACCCGCGAGGGCGGCCGACGCCGCATCGACGGCGTCCACTCCCGACTCGATCGCCGCGATCAGTGTCGCGAGCTGTCCGCCAGGCGTGTCATGGGTATGGAGGTGGACCGGCAGGTCGAACCGTTCGCGCAACGCGGTGACAAGGGTGCGGGCCGCGGGCGCGCGAAGGAGTCCGGCCATGTCCTTGATCGCCAGGATGTGTGCCCCCGCGTCGACGATCTTCTCCGCCAGTCGCAGGTAGTAGTCGAGAGTGTAGAGATTCTCTCCGGGGTCGGACAGGTCGCCGGTGTAGCAGAGCGCGACCTCGGCGACGGCCTGACCGGTTTCGCGCACGGCGTCGATCGCCGGCCGCATCTGATCGACATCGTTGAGGGCGTCAAAGATCCGAAACACGTCGATGCCGGTCTTTGTCGCTTCCTTGACGAACGCATTTGTGACCTCGACCGGATAAGGCGTGTAGCCGACAGTGTTGCGTCCACGCAGCAGCATCTGCAGACATACGTTGGGGATGGCCTCGCGGAGTTGCTCGAGGCGGCTCCACGGGTCCTCCTTGAGGAACCGCAGCGCGACGTCATAAGTGGCACCACCCCAGGCTTCGACCGAGAAGAGTTGAGGTGTCATGCGGGCGACATGTGGGGCAACGTTGAGCAGATCGATCGTGCGGACACGCGTGGCAAGCAGCGACTGGTGGGCGTCGCGGAAGGTCGTGTCGGTGACGCCCACCGTTGTCTGGGCGCGAAGTGCGGCGGCGAACGCCCGTGGGCCAACCTCGTGGAGCAGCTGCCGCGAACCGTGCGGGGGCTTGGACCTGAGGTCGAGAGCCGGCAGCTTGCTGCGCGGGTCGAGCGTGATCGGTGTGGTTCCGTGCGGACGGTTGACCGTGACATCGGCGAGATAGGTGAGCAGCCTGGCGGCAGGATCGGTGGACGCCGGCGCTGACATGAGTTCGGGGTGTTCATCGATGAACGTCGTACTGAGCCTTGCCTCCTTGAAGTCCTCATTCGCCAGGAGCCCGCGCAGGAAATCGATGTTGGTGGCGACGCCGCCGACCTTGAATTCGGCCAGTGCCCTGGTAGCGCGCTCAACCGTCGCGGTGAAGTCGCGGCCCCGGCAGGTGAGCTTGGTCAGAAGTGAATCGAAATGCGCGTTGATCTCAGCACCCGTGTATGTCGTGCCGCCGTCAAGCCTGACTCCGGGCCCACCGGGCGAACGGTAGGTCGAAATCTGACCCGTGTCGGGCCGGAACTCGTTCGCGGGGTCCTCGGTTGTGATCCGGCACTGAAGGGCGGCCCCGCGCAGAACGATCGAGTCCTGCGTAAGGCCCAACTCCGGAAGG
>JBDSQP010000420.1:0-7303 GCA_039929755.1 Aeromicrobium sp.
GGCCTCCTCCTTGGGGATCGTCTGCAGCGTCCACTTCTCCCCCAAGTGTTCCGCGACGATCTCCATCGTGTGGTTGATCGCACCGAGCATGCCGAGCCCCAACAGGTCGAACTTGACCAAACCCATCCATTCGCAGGCGTCCTTGTCCCACTGCAGGACCGTACGGTTGTCCATCCGGCCACGCTCGATGGGACAGACCTCTCCGATGGGGCGTTCGGTGAGGATCATGCCGCCGGAGTGGATGCCGAGATGGCGAGGCGCCTTGAGGAGTTGTCTTGCGATGTCGATCACAGGCCCGGGAACCTCCGACACCTCTTCGGTCGAGATCGCACTCCACGCATCCATCTGCTTGGACCAGGCGTCTTGCTGGCCGACCGAATAGCCCAGCGCCTTGGCCGCGTCGCGCACGGCCGAGCGGGGGCGATAACTGATGACGTTGGCGACCTGGGCGGCGTTGTGCCGACCGTAGGTGTCATAGACCCACTGGATGATCTCTTCGCGGCGTGCGGAGTCGAAATCCACATCGATGTCGGGCTCTTCCTCTCGGGTCGTCGCCAGGAACCGTTCGAACGGCAAGTCGTAGAAGATCGAGTCGACTGCGGTGATGCCCAGTGCATAGCAAAGCGCCGAATTGGCCGACGACCCACGCCCTTGGCACAGGATCTGGCGCCTCTTTGCCTCCCTGACGATGTCGTGGACGATCAGGAAGTAGCCGGGGAAGTCCTTTTCCTCGATGACCTTGAGTTCCCGTTCGATGCGCTCACGGGCGGCATCGGGGTCGTGCGAATAGTGCTTGGTGATGCCCTGCTCGGCCAGCACCCGCAGCCAACTCATGGCCGTATGACCTGCGGGTATGCCTCGTTTGGGCAGCCGCGGCGTGGCAGACCGCAGGTCGAAGGCGAGCTCCTCGGCAAGCGGGACCGTGCGTGCGACCGCACCGGGGAACCGGCGGAAAATGGCCGCCATCTCGTCGCCGGAACGTAGGTGGGAAAGACCCGTGGCCGGCAGCCAGCCATCGAGTTCGGCAAGACTGCGACGAGCCCTGACGGCCGCTGTCACCGCAGCCAGTTGGCGTCTGGACGGTTTGGCGTAGTGCACGTTGTTGGTCGCCACCGTTGGCAACCCGTGGGCGGCGGCCATCGCGGCCAAGGTGTCATTGGTGGCACTGTCGGTCGGGAAGCCGTGGTCGATCAACTCGACGACCACATTGTCGATCCCGAACAGCGCGGTGAGCCGGTCGAGCTCCGCCGAGGCGTCTGCCTCCCCCTGCGAGCTCAACGAACTGCGACTGAGCGCCTGACGAAGGTACCCCTTGCGGCAACCGGTGAGGATCAGCCAGTGATCTCGCCCGCGATCGGCGAGCTCTTCCAGGTCATAGACAGGTCGGCCCTTTTCGTCGCCGCGAAAATGGGCGTCCGTCATGGCCGCGGCCAGCCGGTGATAGCCCTCGACGCCGCGCGCGAGTACCAACAGGTGACTGCCCTCGGGGTCGGCGACACCGTTTTGCGGACCGCTGAGACCGATCGAGAGTTCGGCTCCATAGACCGTCAAAAGTTGCTCACTCTCGTACTTCTGGGCGATCTCCGCGAAGAGCGGTGCACCATAGAAGCCGTCGTGATCGGTGATCGCCAATCCATGGAGCCCGAGCCGAATCGCCTCCTCGACGAGGGCGTCGGGGCCACTCACCCCATCGAGGAAACTGAAGTTGCTGTGGCAGTGCAGTTCGGCATAGGGAACGACGGGACGGTCGGGGCGCCTGAGCCATTCCTTGGGGTCGTACTCGGGCTTTTTGCGTGAGAATCCCGGCCCGTCACCGCCATCGGGAACAGGCCGGGGCAAGCCACGACCCGAGAGCCGGCGCTCCAACTCCCGCCATGGCATGTCCGGGTTACTCCACCCCACGGGACTCCCCTCCCCGGTTGAGGTCAGTCATATCGAGCCTCGGTCCACCAACGACCGTTCTCTACGATCATCAGCCAGGCGCTGCCATCGACACCGACGACCTGGAATCGGGCAATGCGCCGGCCGGCTGCCTGATCCCACCACAGTTCATCGATCGGCCACGGTCCGGCCCATGAGGCCACCGGTTGCAGATCATCGCCCGTCGCGGCCCGGAAACTCATCGGTTCCGATGTCACCATGCCGCGCCCGCTGACCCCGACCGGATAGCCCTCCGCACTGACGACGAGCGCCTCCTGCGGTGTGGCAAAAACGGTCGCCGGGGCCGGTGGCGGGAGGCTCCCGGGCCAGGGCAGGCCCGAAGGACGCGCACCCACGGCGCGCTCGCCCCACGGCACCATGAGTTGCCGGTCGGCCGGACCTCGTCCACCTTGCACGGCCACCGACACCACGGCT
The DNA here is from genome assembly GCA_039929755.1 of Aeromicrobium sp. GTDB lineage: Bacteria > Actinomycetota > Actinomycetes > Propionibacteriales > Nocardioidaceae > JACMOZ01. The sequence goes on from JBDSQP010000420.1 coordinate 2,356, forward strand.
TCGTGGCCGACCATGCTCTGCACCCGGGCCAGTCCCCGATCGACACGCTCATCGGGACCACCCCCGAACAGGCTCTCGGCGTGATCGCCGAGCGGCTCCACGACTTCGGGGACAAGGCGTATGCAGTCGACCGGGGCACGCACAGCCCCCTCGGCCGACAACAGCCAACGCACCCGGTCGATCAGGTCGGTCGACCCAAACCAGCGCGGATGCAGCCAACTACGCATCGCGGCCAGCGCACCGTCGCACTCGACCTCGATGCGTACGGTCGTACAGACGAGCCCCTGATCGGCCAGGTCGACGACGAACCGTTCGGCAGTCGTACGCATGCTGAAGGCGATCGGCTCGACCAGGTCCAGTGGCGGCTCAAGCATGAGAACTCGCTCAAAGTCCGGCGGCGGTTTGCGGCCCGACACCGGTTGGGGATCCTGACCGCGGGCCAATCTGTGCAACAGCGCACCGTGCGCACCAAATCGCGTATGGACGTCGCGGCCCTCGAGTGCGGCAAAGGCTCCGACCGTGCGCAGACCCATGCGACGCAACAACCCGATGAGATCGGGATCGTCGAGGACGTCGACGGGCAGTTCGCGCAGGAAATCAGCCGATCCGCCTGGGGCCACGATCAGGCTGTCCTGGGTGAGGGCCCGCCGCGCCGCCTGTTCGGAGGCGAAAAGCCCGTCTGCGATACCGATCCGGCAATCCCAGACGCCCAGGCCGACGAGCCGTTCGGCGATGACAGCAGCCGCTTCGGTTTCGCCGCCGTAATAACGGCTCGGCACCCGCAACGCGCAGAGTCCGGGACGCAGCGGCGCAACACCGGGGCTCAGCGCTTCGATCGCGTCGAGGACGATCTCGAAAGCACGCGCATCGGCATCGGGGTTGTAGTCGAAAATCTCAAGATCGGGGCAGCGTGACTGGGCATCGCGCCGACGCATGCCCCGGCGCACCCCCTCGGCCCGGGCTGACAGCGAACACGCCAACACTTGTCCCTTGTCGAACACCGCGGCCGGCCTCGTGGGCAGAGCTTCCGCAACGCTCAGGCTCAGGGCAGCGATCACCGGCCAATCGGGGCACCAGACCGTCATCGTCCTCGGCTCGGACATCAGCTCACCCGTTGAATGATGCGCGGCACGGCATTGGGCACAGACTCGACCCGACGGATGATCCGATCGGCATCGGGCAACCACAGTCGCCGCTGCTCGGCGGGAGCCGTGCCCTTGCGTACGGACACTGTCGCCTGACGCGCCCGCAAATGACCGTGCCCCTTGCCGAGGCCGACCCACTCGGCATCGCCCATGCTCAGGCGTGCATCGCAACGGGGCCAGTCGCCCCAGGCGATGAGCATCGCTCCGCGTTGACGCAAGCGGGCACTGATCCGGCTGACGGCCCCCTCGGAGACCCGACCCGGCGGCTTGACCACCACGACGGTGAGGACATCGATGAGGGCCGAGGTGACATCGAGCCACTGATCGCCCGGATCGGGAACCAGGATGGTGCGGCTCAACTCGACGCCGGCAGCCGCTGCGGCCTCGATACCGAACTCGGCCGAACCCACGACCCCACACCAGGCACCATCGCCTGAGGGTCCCGCCATGAGTGCCATTGCAAGGCTCGCGCTGTCGACGCCATAGCTCGCACCGGTCTGCAGGGCGAGAAGTCCGGCAAAGGCAGGATGCGTCGCCAGGGGTTGTGTGGCCGGTCGTCCCTGCATCTGATTGACGCGATCCTGGAGTTCCCGGAGGGTCGCGACAGAGGAGGGGAAAAGCGAAACCGTCACTCTTCAATGATCGAACATATGTTCGAACAAGTCAATCGCTCAGTTCCCCAAAACTTGGCGGGTAGTGCACCAAGAATTCGACATTTGTGGTGCGGTTGCCGCCAAATCTTGGGGACGGAGGGTCAGGCTCCGAGTTCGATCGAGGCGCCGGGGATGGCGTTGAGCAGCCTCTTGGTGTACTCCTCGCGCGGTGAGTCAAACACCCGCGCGACGGTCGAGGATTCGACAACCTTGCCGTCCTGCATCACGAGTACGTTGTCGGCAATTTGCCGCACCACCGCCAGGTCATGAGTGATGAACAGGTAGCTCAGTCCGAGTTCGGCCTGGAGGTCATTGAGCAACTCGAGGATCTGCGCCTGTACCAGGACGTCGAGCGCAGAGACCGCCTCATCACAGATGACGACCTCAGGCTCCAGAGCAAGCGCACGGGCGATTGCCACGCGCTGGCGCTGCCCGCCCGACAGTTCGCCCGGGTAGCGCGACATGACCGTCGTCGGAAGGGCGACCTTCTCAAGCAGAGCGCGTACGCGGGCCTCGCGCTGTTTGTTGGTGCCGACACTGTGGGTACGAAGGGGCTCTTCAATCGACTTGTATATCGAATACAAGGGGTCGAGTGAGGCGTACGGGTTCTGGAAGACCGGCTGCATCTGGCGGCGGAGCTTGAGCCGCTCCTCCTTGGTGTCGAGCTCACGCAGGTCCTTGCCGTCGAACACGACACGTCCAGACGTGGGCGCCAGAAGATCCAGCACCATCCGAGCGACCGTCGACTTGCCCGAGCCGGACTCCCCCACGATCGCCGTGGTCGTACCGCGCCGCAGGCGGAACGAAACGTCATCGACGGCCGCAAAATCGACCTTCTGCCATGGCCGGGCACCACGAAGGGAGAAGAGCTTGGTGAGGTTCTCGACGACGATGATGTCTTTCTGGCCCTCGCCGAACTCCGCCTCGCTCTGAGCGATCTCAGCGGCGATCTCGGCAGCGGTCTGGACGGCCTGCTCGCGCACCTCAATACGAGCCTGAACCGACGACAGTCGCTGCGAAGCCAGGGAAGGCGCCGACGACACGAGCCGCTTGGTGTAGGGGTGCTGGGGATTCTGGAGGATCTCCAACGCGGGTCCCGATTCGACAACACGTCCGCGGTACATGACCACTAAGTGATCGGCACGCTCGGCCGCCAGTCCCAGGTCGTGTGTGATCAACATAACCGCAACACCGAGTTCGTCGGTGAGCTTGTCGAGGTGGTCCAGGATCTGCTTCTGCACCGTCACGTCGAGAGCCGAGGTTGGCTCGTCGGCAATCAGGAGCTTGGGGCGCGCCGCGAGGCCCATAGCGATGAGCGCGCGCTGGCGCATACCACCTGAGAACTCGTGGGGGTATTGCCGCGCACGACGCTCCGCATCCGGCAGTCCGGCCTCCTCCAGCAGTTCGACGACTCGCTTGTCGGCGGCGGCGCCGGTGGCGATGCCATTGGCGACGAGAGCTTCCTTGATCTGGAAGCCGACCCGCCACAGCGGGTTGAGGTTCGACATTGGGTCCTGAGGAACGAGCCCGATCGACGATCCGCGCAAGGCCATGATCTGGCCTTTGCCGGCATGGCTGATGTCCTTGCCCTCGAAGTTGATCGCACCGCCGAGCACCTTGCCTGTGCCGGGCAACAACCCGATGACGGCGTGAGCGAGGGTCGATTTGCCGGAGCCGGACTCGCCGACGATCGCGATGGTCTGGCCCGGGTAGATCGTCAGACTCGCGCCATCGACTGCAGTCAGGGTCTGCTTGCCGGCACGGAAACCAACGCTGAGGTTATCCACGTACAGGAGCGGCTCAGTGGTGTTCACTTCTTCCTCGCCTTCGGGTCGAGCGCCTCGCGTACGGCCTCACCCAAAAGGATGAATCCGAGGACGATGATCGCCAGCGCGGTTGCCGGCAGAAACATCACGGTGAGGTGCTGGCCCGACCGGACCTGGTTCTGTGCAGCCGAGATGTCATTTCCCCACGACACGACCGTGCTGGGAAGGCCGAGGCCCAAGAAGGACAAGGACGACTCGGCGACAATGAACACGCCGAGCGAGATCGTCGACGCGACGATGACAGGGGCAAGCGCATTGGGCACGATGTGGCGCCGCAGGTTCTTCATTTTGGAGGCACCGATCGCCGTCGCGGCGTCGACGAACTCCAGATTCTTGATCTCGAGCACTGCACCGCGCATCTGACGGGTGATCTGTGGCCAGGCAAACGTCGCGAGGGCCGCCACCACTACGAGGACCGATCCCCAGAACCCACGATCGGGGAACGTGTTGTTGAGCACCGAGATAACGACGATGCAGGCGAGCAGCAGCGGGATCGAGAAGAAGATGTCGCTGAAGCGCGAGAACAGCGTGTCAACGATGCCGCCGTAGAAACCGGCGATCGCACCGGTCACGATTCCGAGGAATGCCGTCAGGATCGTCGAGAGCAATCCGACCGAAACAGACGCGCGAGCACCGTAGACCGTACGGGCCCACACGTCCGCGCCCTGCTGTGTGAATCCGAACGGGTGTCCGTTGGAAGCCGGAGAAAAACTGTTGTCCAGCGACTTCTTGTTCGGGTCGGCGCTCGTGAACAGCGATGGGAAGAAGATCATCAGAGCTATCACCACCAGGATCGTCGTCGCGAGCCAGAACAGCGGTGAGGTCCGTAGACGTTTCCACGCTTCCTTCCACTGGTTCTCTGGCACGGCGTCGACATTGACGGCGTCGATCGCACGAAGCGGGGTCTCGTCGATCGGTGCGACGTATCGCTCTTGACCGGGTCGTATTTCAGACATAGCGAATCCTCGGGTCGAGTACGGCATAGATCAGGTCAACCACCAGGCTCGTCATCACGTAAAGGATGACGAAGAAGGTCACGAAGGCCACCACTGTCGAGGTCTCACCTTTGGCGATAGCAGTGTAGGCGGCGTTGCCCACTCCGGGGACGTTGAAGATCGTTTCGGTGATGATCGCGCCGGCCATGAGTGAGCCGAGGTTGATGCCTATGTAGGTGATGACTGGCACGAGAGAGTTGCGCAGCACGTGATTGATGACCACCTTCGGCCCGGACAGTCCTTTGGCACGCGCGGTGCGCACGTGATCAGCGGTGAGATTCTCCGCGACCGACGTACGTGTGAGTCGAATCGTGTAGGCGAAGTTTGCG
>JBDSQP010000421.1:0-7443 GCA_039929755.1 Aeromicrobium sp.
CGCATTGGCGATAGGGGTTGAAGCGGCCGGATCCGGCCCCCTCGCCACATCACTGCTGGGAGCCATGGCCGCAGGGGTGTTCATCATCGTCGTCGGTGTTCGGCCAACCGGCGGCTGGGAAGGTTTCGTCGACGCCTCCGCGTCGTTGGGCGTCATCGGGCTCGCCTCGGCTGCGGCCATCGGATCCTTCGCACGATTTGCGCCGACTCAGCCGTAGGTGTCCCTGGGACCACGGGCATTGCGGACGGTTCTCTTGCCCTTGGTCCACGAAGGACCCTTCGGCCCGTGAATGTTGAGACGAACGACTGAGCCCTGGCCCAACTCCTCGTTGAGTTTGGCGACGATCCGCGGCGCCAGCAATCTCAATTGCGTGGCCCACGCGGTCGAATCGGCTTCGACTTCGACCTGGCCGTCCTCGTAGCCGACGACAGTGCAATGTTGGGCGACCTCGTCGCCGACGATCCTCGCCCAATCGGTGAATACTCGTTGAGCAGAGAGGTTGCCTTCCCATCCCTGTTCGGAAATCAGCTTGCCGAGGAAATTGGCCACGGATTCGGCGTCATCCTTGGCAGCGCGCCTCGGAGCGCCGGGTACACCTGGATTCGCGGGTTTGCGCGGCGAGCGGCGTGGCTGCTTTTGTGCTGCGTTCCGGTAGCGGTCAGCAATGTCGCGAGCCAGATCGAGCCCATCCCCCCGCGCCGGAGGTGCGGGCGTCGATTTTTTTGGGGAACCATCGGGCGATGCATCCTCCGGCTGTGCGCTTTTGGGCGGGTCAGTCACGGGTTACCTGACCGTCCTTGACCCGAAAACGGTGACCCACGAGCCCCTCAGGGACATCCTCGGACACCGCGGCCGTCACCAGCACTTGCTCCGCATTGCCCACAAGTGCGGCGAGCTGCTCGCGGCGTCCAAGGTCAAGCTCAGCAAACACATCATCAAGGATAAGGACCGGATCGTCCCCGTCAGTGCGAAGCAACTCAAAAGATGCGAGTTTGAGCGCTAGGGCAAACGACCAGGACTCGCCATGGCTCGCATAGCCCTTGGCCGGAAGATCGCCCAGAGTCAACGTGACCTCGTCACGATGCGGACCGACCAGACTGACTCCGCGATCGAGTTCATCCCTACGGCGGCGGGCCAACTCATCAAGCAACGCCAAACGAAGAGCCTCGCTGTCACGTGTGGACTCGCCGAGCTCGAAACTCGGTTTATAGACCGCGGTCGCGAGACGCCGGTCATCGGCGGCCCCGGCCGCGACCTGCACGTATGCCTCTTTGAGGAAGGGCGCGAGCGCCTCGAGTAGCGCGAATCGTTCGGCCATGAGTTCGCCCCCGACCTTGGCGAGGTTTTCGTCCCAAATATCTAGCGTCGGCAGATCCGCGTCGCGCCGGCGTCCTGCAGTCTTGAGCAATGTGTTCCGTTGGCGCAGGATTCGGTCATAGTCGGCCTTGACTCCCGCAAGCCTCGGCGTCTGCAAAGTCAGTAACGCGTCAAGGAACCTTCGGCGATCGGAGGGATCGCCCTTGATCAGCGCCAAATCCTCTGGTGAGAACAGGACAGTGCGAAGAACCCCGACGATGTCACGGCTTCGCGACAAGGGGGACTTGTTGATCCGCGCACGATTGGCTTTGCCAGGGGTGATTTCGACCTCGAGGAGAGCCGTTCGGTCACCGCGCACAACTTTGGCCCGGACCACCGCGTGATCGGTATGTACTTTGACCAGCGGAGTGTCGCTGGCCACGCGATGCGAACCCAGCGTTGCGACGTAGTCGATGGCCTCGACGAGATTGGTCTTGCCCTGGCCATTTGCTCCGATGAAGGCGGTTGACCCGGGTTCGAGATCGAATTCGACCGCCTCGTAGGACCGGAAATTGTGCAGCGCCAGGTGAGCGACGTGCACGGCTACTTTTCGGGCTTGACCGCGTGGCCGCCGAATTGCTGTCGCATCGCGGCGATGGCCTTCATGGCCGGGGACTCGTCCTGTCGCGACGAGAATCTTGCAAAGAGTGACGCAGCAATCGCCGGGACTGGCACGGCGTTGTCGATGGCGGCTTCGACAGTCCAACGGCCTTCACCGGAATCATCGGCCCACCCGGCAATATTTTTCAGACCTGGATCTTCCTTGAGTGCCTTGACCATGAGGTCGAGAAGCCACGAGCGTACGACAGTCCCTTCGCGCCATGAGTCGAAGACGTCGGTGACGTTTTCGACCATCTCAACCTTGTCGAGGAGCTCGTAGCCCTCGGCGTAGGCCTGCATCATGGCGTATTCGATCCCGTTGTGAACCATTTTGGAGAAGTGGCCGGCACCGACTCGTCCCGCGTGAACGAATCCGGAGTCACCCTCGGGACGGAGCGCGTCAAAAGCGGGCTGGACCTTGGCAACGTCCTCCTTGGAGCCGCCGACCATGAGCGCATAGCCGTTTTGTAGTCCCCAGACGCCGCCACTCACTCCTGCGTCGACAAAACCGATCTTCTTCTCGGCCAACTCGGCGGAATGCTTTTCGTCATCTGTCCAGCGGGAGTTGCCACCGTCGACGATCACATCGCCTTCGCTGAGGAGGGCCGACAATTCGGTGACCGTGGCTCTGGTCGGATCGCCCGCAGGCACCATGACCCAGACGACCCTAGGTGCAGGCAGTTGCGCCACGAGTTCGGCGAGGGACTTGACGTCACTGACGTCCGGATTGCGATCGAATCCGACGACAGTCAGACCGGCGTTGCGCATACGTTCGCGCATATTGCCGCCCATCTTGCCAAGGCCGATGAGTCCAATATGCATGGTGGCGCGCTCCTCGCGTCTAGCTTTGCAACCGCACGGGCATGATCAGGTAGCGGAAGGCGAAATCAGGTTCGGCCCCGACTTCCTTGACACCCGCGATTGCTGCCGGCTTGGTGTGCTGGGTGAAGGACAGGTGCACGACGGGATCCGACATCACCGCAAGTCCTTCGAGTAAGTAACTGGGGTTGAACCCGATCGAGATATCGGCACCGTTAATCGTCGCCTCAATCGACTCCGAGGCCTGGGCTTCATCGCCACTGCCTGCCTCGAGCAACAAAAGACCATCGGAGAACGTCAGCCGGACAGGCGTATTGCGTTCGGCGACCAGAGAAACCCGCTTGACCGAGTCGACAAAGGCTTGAGTATCGACGTAGGCCACAGTTTCGGCCTGGGTCTGGAACAACTGGCGCACACGGGGGAAGTCGCCTTCGAGCAGACGAGTGGTAGTTCGGCGCAAGCCGTTGCCAACAACGCCTTCAAAGCCGATGAGTCCTTCGCCGGCTTCGCCCGAGGAAATCGCAATCGTGATGTCGCCACCAGACACCAGTGACCGAGCGGTTTCGGTCAGGACGCGAGCTGGCACCAGAGCCTGGGCGGAACTGTCGGACTTTTCGGGGTACCACTCAAGGTCACGAAGGCTGGCACGGAAGCGGTCAGTCGCCATGAGCGAGATCGTCGAACCTTCCATCTCCAGCCGAACTCCGGTGAGCAGTGGAAGCATTTCGTCACGACCTGCTGCGGCGCTTGCCTGACTGACTGCAGTCGCGAATGCCTCGGACTTGATCGAGCCCGAGGCCGAAGGCATCTCGGGGAGTTGCGGGTATTCCTCGACCGGCATGGTCTGCAAGCTGAAGCGGGCGCTGCCGCACAGGACCGAAACCTTGGTGCCGTCGAGCGCGACGTCTACTGGCTTGTTGGGGAGCGACTTAACGATTTCAGCGAGGAGTCGGCCCGACACGAGAGCGCGTCCTTCGTCTGCGACCTCGGCCGAAAGGGTTGCTCGGGTTGAGGTCTCGTAGTCGAACCCGGAAAGGGTAAGTCCTTCGTCTGTTGCCTCGATCAGAAGTCCGGCAAGAACGGGGACGCTCGGGCGATTGGGCAGGCTTCGGGCCGTCCAGGCGACAGCGTCGGCCAGGGTGTCGCGTTCGATGCGGAACTTCACGAGGTGGTGCCTCCAAAAGACTGCGGTGCTCGTCGGTATGAATCCTGCCACGGTCGAGTGACAGATCGGTAGTGAGGTGAAGCCTATGAAAGTTTTTCACATTCACAGGCTCGAGCTGCTTCATCTTGTTCTTTGTATATGTATCTCTGTAGTAGTTGTAGTAGCAGGTGTGGAAACCGTGGGAAACCGGGTTTTTCACTGGAACTACGGCGTTTCTTGTCGTGGATAACTTGTGAGGCTCGGGGCCGTCAAACTACATGAACTTGTGAATATCCGTATGCCGTTCACATTGCGTTAACAATTGATGTCGTTCTATCCACGGCGAGCATGTCGTTACCCACAGGTTCGTCCCCAGTTGTGCAGTGCCCGGAGATTCAGGATTGCCGTGCTTGTTGCTTGATGCGGTTGGTCAACTCCGTGACCTGGTTGTAAACGGAGTGCTTTTCAGCCATGAGCTTGCGAATTTTGCGCTCAGCATGCATGACTGTCGTATGGTCGCGGTTGCCGAATTCCTGACCGATCTTCGGCAATGACATGTCGGTCAATTCGCGGCACAGGTACATCGCGATCTGGCGGGCCAGGACAAGATTGCGGCTCCGATTACTGCTGCACAACTCATCGAGCGACAACTCTGAATAGGCGGCGGTCTGAGCCATGATGAGACCGACAGTGATGTCGGGCTCGCCACCCTCGGCGATGAGGTCTTTCAAGACGATTTGTGCGAGTTGCAGGTCTACCGTCTGATTGTTCAGATTGGCGAAGGCGGTTGCCCGGATGAGGGCTCCTTCGAGTTCACGAATGTTTGTCTGAACCTTGCTCGCGATGAACTCGAGTACGTCGGCCGGCGCGGTCAACTTTTCCGTCATGGCCTTCTTGCGAAGAATGGCAATTCGGGTTTCGAGATCGGGCGGCAGCATTTCAGTCTGCAGGCCCCATTCGAACCGGTTGCGCAATCGCTCTTCCAACGTCTTGAGGAGCTTTGGTGATCGGTCAGATGTCATGACGATCTGTTTGTTCTCGTTGTGCAAGGCATTGAACGTGTGGAAGAACTCGGTCTGTGTTGCTTCTTTGCTTTCCAGGAACTGGATGTCATCCACGAGCAACACGTCAATTTCGCGGTACTTGCGTTTGAGAGCGGCAGTCCGGTTTTCACTGATGGCGTTGATGACGTCGTTGGTGAACTCTTCGCTGTTGACGTAGCGAACGCGGGAGGACGGATAGAGATTGAGCACATAGTGGCCGATGGCATGAAGCAGGTGGGTCTTTCCGAGGCCTGACTCACCGTGGATCACCAAGGGGTTGTAGGCCTTGCCGGGAGCCTCGGCTACGGCTACTGCGGCGGCGTGCGCGAATCGGTTCGATTGACCGATGACGAAGTTTTCGAACAGGTAGCGCGGATTGAGTCGCGCTTCGGCGATGCTTCCCTGGCGCGGTGTCGCCGCGCCACGCTTGGCTGCCCAACTGGGAACGAATTCGTCCTCGTCGACGTCTTCATCATCAATGTCGAGCTCTGGTTCATTTGTCGACAAGTCGTCTTGTCGATTTATTTCTAAAGGAAGTGATGGGTCTACCGTGACTCCGAGTCGAATGTCGGTGCCGAAGGTCTCACTGAGTGCTTCTTCGAGGCGGGTACGCACGCGCGATTCGAGCTGAGTCCGCGTGAGGTCATCGGGGACAGCGACAATCAATGTGCTGCCGTGAAGGGTGATGGGGCGTGCCGAAAACACCCAGACCTTCATACCCGGTGAAAGAGAATCGACGGTGGACTGCCAGGCGGCCGCGAGATTGATTTCTTGGGCCGGATCCACGCCATCATTCATCAGGGGCCTCCCAAGGCATCCACATAGTTTTCCACACACTGTGCATCTGAACGGCGTCTTTACAGAGGCCTTGTGGAAAAGTCGATTACGGCGGTGACGCTAGCAGGGTCGAGGGGCGCGTACAAGTGGAATTCCACAGCTTCTTGTATGCGGTCGGCGTGTCGGGTGGACGACTCGCCGTACGGTGCCGTATGCGTATCAGTTTGACCGGTGGTTATGCCCCCCGTACCGTTGGATAGTCCTGACCGACAACTGCCGCGTGCCCACAACGAACTTTCCTTTGTGGGCGAGCGGTGGCCGTCGAAAGACCGGCTCATTCTTAGAACAGGAACTACTCGTGTCCAAGCGCACTTTTCAACCGAATAACCGCCGTCGCTCCAAGAAGCATGGCTTCCGCCTCCGCATGCGTACACGTGCCGGCCGTTCGATCCTCGCGTCGCGCCGCCAAAAGGGCCGCGCGAAGCTTTCAGCCTGAGTTTGCTCGCGCGCGAGAATCGCATGCGAAGCAGCGAGGATTTTCGTCAGACAATCCGCTCTGGCAAGCGATCGGCCAGTCCCACACTCGTGGCACATGTGGTGCCGGGCGATGCGGGGCACACGTCCGTCGGGTTCGTGGTCAGTAAGGCCATAGGCCCGGCTGTTGTGCGCAACCGGGTCAAGAGGCGTTTGCGACACTTGATGCGCGAACGCCTGGATCTTTTGCCGTTAGGCTCTCGCATTGTTATTCGCGCCCTCCCTCGCTCAGCACAAGAATCAGCGGCAACACTCGCCGGCGATCTTGATGCAGCGTTGTCCAGATCCGGTGCGCTGTGAAGGCTTCGTTGTCGTGAAGGCCGTGCCCGCATGAGATACCCGTTGATCTGGTTACTCAAGGCTTATCGTTTCGCGATCAGTCCGCTGTACGGGCAGGTTTGCAGGTACCACCCAACCTGTTCTGCATACGCGCTCGAAGCCGTGGAGACTCACGGTGCAATCCGGGGAAGCTGGCTCGCAGCCAAGCGCCTCGTACGCTGTCATCCCTGGAGTTCAGGCGGATTTGATCCCGTTCCTGGCGTCCAGTCACATAGAGGAGAACAATGTTCGGCTTCCTAGGCGATATCGGATCGGCCATCATGACGCCGCTCTATTACGCCGTTTCCGCTGTCCTTATTGCCTGGCACTGGGTGTTTTCGCACGTCCTCCCGGAGGACTCGGGTTGGACCTGGGCGCTCGCCATCGTCGGTTTGACGCTGACCATCCGTACTCTGCTCATTCCCCTGTTCGTGAAGCAGATCAAGTCGAGCCGCAATATGCAACTCCTCCAGCCCAAGATCAAGGAGCTTCAGAAGAAGTACGGTCACGATCGCGAGCGGCTTACCCAGGAACAGATGAAGCTTTGGAAGGAGACGGGCACCAATCCGTTTGCCTCCTGCATGCCACTGATTTTGCAGATGCCGATCTTCTTCGCTTTGTTCCGGACTATTGATCACGCTGCGAAGAACGGTGGCGCGGGTGCCAAGGGCTTCCTGACATACGGTCAGGCGGAGTCGCTGCAGAACGCCACGCTGCTAGGGGCCAAGATCGCCGACACGTTCATCAAGAGCGATGCAGTCGAGACCAAGATCCTCACGATGGCCCTCGTGGTCATCATGTGCATCACGCAGTTCCTGACTCAGCGTCAACTTATGGCCAAGAACATGCCGG
>JBDSQP010000422.1:0-6134 GCA_039929755.1 Aeromicrobium sp.
GCTCACCGACGACGCCGTTTCCATCACCTTTGACGTTCCCGACGACCTGCGCGACACGTTCACCTTCACGCCCGGTCAACACCTCACCATTCGTACGGAGTTGGCCGGAGACGACGTGCGCCGCAACTACTCGCTGTGCACCGCTCCGGATCCCGGCTCGCTGTCCATCGGGGTCAAACGACTGCATGGGGGCGCTTTCTCCGAACATGCGCTTTCGGTCCTCAAGGTCGGCGATCTCCTCGAGGTGATGCCGCCGACGGGCCGTTTCGGTCTCGTTGTCGACCCAAACGCGGCGAGGCACATCGGACTTGTCGCCGCCGGAAGCGGCATCACTCCCCTGTTGTCGATCGCGTCGGCTGTCCTCGAGGGCGAGCCCGACAGCAGCGTCACCCTCATCTACGCCAACCGCTCCCAGAACTCGGTCATGTTCCTCGAACAGATCGAGGATCTCAAGGACCGATTTGTCGGTCGGCTCAATCTGATCCATGTGCTCAGCCGTCAGCCGATGGATGCCGACATACTCTCTGGGCGCCTCGATGGCGACCGGCTGCAACGCATCCTGGAGCAACTCGTCCCGGCCCCCACTGTCGATGAGTGGTACCTCTGTGGCCCCCTCGACATGGTCGGCGAACTCACCAAGACCCTGACCGCCGCCGGCGCCACCCACGTCCATACCGAGTTGTTCCACGTCGAGGATGTAGCACCGACCAGGCGTCCACCCGAACAGTTCGATCAAGGCGGACCCGTCGTCACAGCAACTCTCGACGGCAAGACCGCGACAATCGAACTCACACCAGAGGACGATTCGGTCCTCGCAGGACTCCTGCGGGTGCGACCCGATGCGCCATTCGCCTGTCGCGGAGGCGTATGCGGAACATGCCGCGCCAAGGTACTCGGTGGAGCCGTAGACATGCGCCAGAACTACGCCCTCGAACCCGAAGAAGTCGCAGCCGGATATGTGCTGACCTGCCAAAGTTGGCCGACGTCAGAGGCGCTCGCGGTCAGCTACGAGTAGGCCGTCCATCCGGTTCCTTGAAACCAAGCCAGGTCAGGACGGCGAAGGAGATCGAAGCGACGAAAAGCAGCCAACCAGACCAACCCGGACCCGCATCCATATGAGCGACGGCGTTCGTGACCATTGGCGCCCCACCGTCGAACGTCAACCCCTTGACGATCAAGATGAGCGATCCGGCAACGGCGCCTGACACCGCGATCAGGGCCCAGGGAGGGCCCACCGGAAGCGACTCATTGGCGAAGATTCGGCCGACCGTGATCAGAAATGCTGCGAGCAAAAACAACGAGCCCAGCACGCCGACGCCATTCCAGGCATTCTGTCCGACGGTGACCGCATTGATTCCTTTTCCATGGTAGGTGGACGTCTCGAAACGGTTGAAAAGGGTGAGCAAAACCGACAGCGCCCCAAAGAGAAGTAACCCTTTCTCGGTCCGGCCAAGGACGTTGAAATCGACCGTCATGCACCCTGCTCTCAGCGACGAAATGCGACAAACCGAATCTAGTGCAAGCCACACGCCGACTTGCGAATTTCCGCGCCACGGTCACGGACAAGTTGTTTCACGAGCGTGAACTATCGGGAAATATCCGTTAATGACCTGCCGGATTCACTATGTTGATGGGAACTACTTCTCACCAGGAGTCACCATGAGCATGAACCCCCCTCCACCGCCCGAGCCTCCCGCATTCGGAACCCCGCCCGCCGGACCACCTCCTCCCAATGGTGTCGATATCGGCGAAACCTTCCGTTGGGCCTGGAAGAAGTTCCAGGAGAATCCGGCCACCCTGGTCGTCGGCACCTTGCTGCTCGCCGTCGCCAGCGGCGTCGTCTACTTCATTGCCTTCCTGATTTTCCACGGCCTGTTCATCAACAGTCCGTCGTTCGATGCCGAGACAGGCACCTTCTCGGGAGGTTCTGGGTTCTTCGCCAGCATTTTCGTCAGCGCTCTCGTCTCGGCGCTTTCCTCGATTGCGGTGTACGTGTTCCAGGCCAACCTCGTACGCGTCTCGCTGAAGACCGTCGACGGCGCGAAGCCGGAGATCGGCGAACTGTTCGTCTTCGAAAACCTGAACAAGACGATCGTTACGGCAGCCCTGCTTGCCGCAGGCACGTTCGTCGGCACGATCCTTTGCTACGTGCCAGGGCTCATCTTCTCGGTTCTCGCGGCCTACACGATCTACTTCCTCGTCGACAACGGCAAGGAACCGATCGACGCAATCAAGTCGAGCATCTCCTTTGTCATCGCCAACATCGGCACGCTGATCATCGTGATCCTCGCGAGCGTCGCAGCCTTGATTGTCGGTGCGATTCTCTGTGGTGTCGGTTTGCTCGTGGCCATCCCGGTGGTCATCCTCGTCAACGCCCACGTTTTCAGGACCCTAACCGGAGGTCAGATCGCCGCATAGCCGACGGCCGCAACTGTCACACATCCATGTGCAAAGATTTCGCCCATGGATTCAGACGTCGTTGTCGTTGGTGCCGGACTCGCGGGCCTTGTGGCTACCGCCGAACTCGTCGAGGCAGGACGCAAAGTCCTCCTCGTCGATCAGGAGGGCGAGCAAGGCATCGGGGGACAGGCCTTCTGGTCGTTCGGCGGGTTGTTCCTGGTGGACTCGCCGCAGCAACGCCGCATGGGCATCAAAGACTCTGTCGAGCTCGCGATGCAGGACTGGATGGGAAGTGCCCAGTTCGACCGCGAGGAGGACAAGTGGCCACGTCAGTGGGCTGAGGCGTATGTGAACTTCGCCGCCGGCGAGAAGCAGTCCTATCTGAAAGAACGCGGACATTCGGTGTTCCCGGTCGTCGGCTGGGCCGAACGAGGCGGCGGCCTGGCCGAGGGCCACGGCAACTCGGTCCCGCGGTTCCACATCACCTGGGGCACCGGCCCAGGCATCGTCGAGCCCTTCGAAAAGATCGTTCGCGAAGGCGTCGAAAAGGGCCTCGTGACGTTTGCCTTCCGCCACCAGGTCGATGAACTGATAGTGACCGACGGAGCAGTCACCGGCGTACGAGGCACAGTCCTTGCCCCTGACAAGTCACAACGCGCCGCGCCTACCAATCGGAACAAAACCGGCGACTTCGAATACAACGCTCAGGCCGTCATCGTCACAACCGGAGGCATCGGTGGAAACCATGACCTCGTACGCAAGTCCTGGCCCGAGCGGCTCGGCACTCCCCCGAAGTCGATGATCGCCGGCGTCCCGGCCCACGTTGACGGCCGGATGCTCGGCATCGCCGAGGCCGCCGGCGCCAGCAACATCAACGGCGACCGCATGTGGCACTACGTCGAGGGCATCAAGAACTGGGATCCCATCTGGCCGATGCACGGCATCCGCATCATCCCCGGGCCGTCGTCGCTGTGGTTCGACGGTAACGGGCATCGCCTGCCCGTCCCCGGCCTTCCAGGCTTCGACACGCTCGGAACCCTCAACCTGCTTCGCAAGACCGGTCACGATCACAGTTGGTTCGTCTTGACGCAGGCAATCCTTGAAAAGGAATTCGCCTTGTCCGGTCAGGAACAGAATCCCGACCTGACCAACAAGAGCATCCCCGAACTCCTCAAGCAGCGTCTCGCCAAGGGCGCGACCGGACCTGTCGAGGCATTCAAGGAGAAAGGCGAGGACTGGGTCGTAGCAACAACGATCGAGGAGCTCGTCGAGAAGATGAATGGCCTCACCGAGGAGCCATACCTCGATGCAGCCACCGTCAAACGGCAGGTTGTGTCACGGGACCGCGAACTCGACAATGAATTCTCCAAGGACTTGCAGGTTGTCGCGATGCGCCAAACCCGCGCCTACCGAGGCGACCGGCTCATTCGGGTTGCCAAGCCACACAAGATCCTCGACGCGGACAAGGGCCCGCTGATCGGTATCAAACTGCACATCATCACGCGCAAGTCCCTCGGCGGGCTTGAGACGAACCTCGATGCCCAGGTTATCAAGCCATCGGGAGACACCTTCCCCGGCCTGTATGCCGCCGGCGAGGTCGCCGGATTCGGTGGCGGAGGAGTTCACGGCTACAACTCGCTCGAGGGCACATTCCTCGGCGGTTGTATCTTCTCGGGCCGCGCGGCCGGGCGGGCCGCAGCCAAAGCCGTCCTCTAGGTCACTGTTCGGGCTGCCGCACGTCATCTTTGGCTTGACGACGGTCCCAGGGGTATCGACGATTTGGGCCAAACCATCGGGCACCGAGAATGCGGCGATCTGCACCCCGTCTTTCGCTGACCCGCCGCTCGACAAATTCTGGATTCTCTTCGCCCGTTCTCACGTCTCGCTCAGGTATGGACATCGTGGGCTCCCTCTTCCGAGTCGAGGCAGCTAGACGCCGCTTCGACACTACGTTTCAGACGTTACATTCGAAGAGGGGGCACATGTCGGATTGGAACGGATCCCGCCGTCGGTCAGGCGGACGAATTTCTCGCGAACGGCATACGAGCCCTCATTTCCGGGACGAATCGTTCGGCACTGATGGCCCGGCTGAAGAGATAGCCCTGGGCCTGGTCACATCCGCGACCTTCCAGATAGGAACGTTGCTCCTCGGTCTCGATCCCCTCCGCCACGACGACCATGCCGAGAGTATGCGCCATGACAATGATCGTGTCGACAATCGCCGCATCGGCATCGTCGAAGGTGAGGTCCCGCACGAACGACCGGTCGATCTTGATCTTGTCGATCGGAAACCTCGTCAAGTAGGCAAGGCTCGAAAAACCCGTGCCGAAATCGTCGACCACAATCGCAATTCCGAGCCTTCGCATGGCGCCGAGTGACTCGATGACGTCGCTCGGATCGTCGAACAAGATGCCCTCAGTGATTTCGAGTTCCAGATGGTGCGGATCCAGTCCGGAGTCGGCGAGAGCCTTGCTGACGACCGTCAGCCAGTCCTTGTTGTGGAATTGGCGCGGAGACACATTGACCGCCAATTTGATCGGCAGACCCAGTTCCGCCTGCATCGCGACCGCATCCGAACAGGCTTGCCGAAGAACCCATTCACCCAACTGAATGATCAGGCCGTTGTCCTCGGCAACCGGAATGAACCGGTCAGGCGCGATTGATCCCTGATCGGGACTGTCCCACCTCGCGAGCGCCTCCACGCCCACGATCTCCCCCGACCCCAGAGATATCAGCGGTTGATAGGAAACCGACAGTTCCTCATGTGCGAGGGCGTGACGCAACGCGGCCGCGAGAGCGATCTTGTCGTTCGTCTCGTCAAGCATGGAGTCGTAGAACCATTGGAAGTTGTTACGTCCCGAAGTTTTGGCGTGATACATCGCCGTGTCGGCGTTCTTGAGCAACGCCACCGGACTGTCGCCGTTCGCGGGATAGGTCACTCCCCCCATGCTTGCGGTGACGATCAGTTCGTGGCCGCCGACGTCGAGGGGTGCTGAGACCGCGAGCATCAGTCCGTCGATGCGTGAGCGAAGCTCTTCAGAGTCTTCGACGTCGGTAAACACCACAACAAACTCGTCGCCGCCCAATCGCGCGACCAAGTCATTCTCCCGGACGCTTTCCTGGAGACGAACCGACATCCGCAGTAGCAATTCGTCGCCCACGTGATGCCCAAGCGTGTCGTTGACGCGCTTGAAATGATCCAGGTCCAGGAGGAGAACAACGATTTTTGTCTGGTCGACGTCGGAGAGGCTGATGGCCTCAACCAGCTTGTCGAACAGCAGGGTTCTGTTTGGCAGGTCGGTCAGGAAGTCGTGGTGCGCCATATGTCTGACGGACTCCTGTGCTTCCCTGCGTTTGGTGATGTCATAGGCGACCGTGAGGAATCCACTCAGAGTCCCGTCCTCGGCATACATGGCGGTGCTCGCCTCATTGACCGGGATGCCGGTCCCGTTCTTGTGTTTGTACGTCCATTCGCGCTCACCGGTTCCAGTCCTTGCTCCGGCCGCCACCATCAGGTCAAGATTCGGTCCTACCGAACCTTCCGCGCCGCCCGAGGGTTCCTTGGCTCGACTGTCGACTTCCTCGCTGTCATGGATCACAAATATCGACGACCCGACCAGTTCGTGGGCCGCATATCCAAGGAGAGTCTGCGCGGCCGGGTTTGCGGTGACAATCTGGCCGTGGGGATCGGTCGCGACAATGCTGAACGGAATACTGTCAAGGATCGATCGGCG
>JBDSQP010000423.1:0-2155 GCA_039929755.1 Aeromicrobium sp.
ATTCACGCACCGCGAACTGCTCGCTGTCCCCGGATCCGGTGTGGTTTTCACGAGCGCCGACGTCAACGAGATTCACGAAGCGATGGTCGCCGCTGCCGGTGACCGCAACGTCTGGATCGTCGGGGGAGGTGACCTCGCGGGGCAATTCGCCGATGCAGGTCTGCTCGACGAGGTCATCGTGTCGATCGCGCCGGTCACACTCGGGGCCGGCGCACCACTGCTGCCGAGACGCCTGGATCTGAGGGTCGAGGAGATCGCGCGCAACGGTGATTTCGTGTGCGCCCGCTATTCGGTGGCGCGCTGAGCCGATTTCACGTGCGAGGGACTGCTGTGGCAAGATTGATAGTCGGCGTCGACCAACTGCCACAGGGGTTCAGGTCATCGAAGCGCCGCACACACTCCGAAACACCGACATCACCGTGGGTGACCTGTGGCACTGGCGAGGAAGAGACCATCATGGCCAACATCATCGACGACGTCGCAGCAGAATCACTCCGTGACGACATTCCGGAGTTCCGTGCAGGCGACACCCTCAAGGTTCACGTCGAGGTCATCGAAGGCTCGCGCTCGCGTGTTCAGATGTTCCAGGGCATCTGCATCAAGGTGCAGGGCTCGGGCATCGGTCGTACGTTCACCGTCCGAAAGGTCAGCTTCGGCGTCGGCGTCGAGCGCACCTTCCCGCTGCACACCCCGATCATCGAAAAGATCGAGGTTGCCACTCGTGGTGATGTTCGTCGCGCCAAGCTCTACTACCTCCGCAACCTCCGCGGCAAGGCAGCAAAGATCAAGGAAAAGCGCGAAGTCTGACCAGGGTATTTACCCCCGGCAGGCTAGGCTCACTTCGTGAGTGACAAGGTGAGCGAAAAGCGGCAACTTCCCCTCTGGCAAGAGTCGATTCTGCTCATTGTCACCGCGCTGGTGATGGCCGTCATCGTTAAGACATTCCTTGTTCAGGCGTTCTACATTCCGTCGGGATCGATGGAGCCGACGATGCTTGTCAACGACCGCATCCTGGTTCAGAAGGTCTCCTACTGGAACCACGATGTGAAGCGTGGGGACATTGTCGTTTTCGACGATCCAGGAAATTGGCTTGATGCTGAGGATTCCCGCCAGCCCCACAATGCCGTTCAACGCGGTCTTGAGATGTTTGGTTTATTCCCGACCGGCGGTCACCTGATCAAGCGAGTGATCGGCATTGGTGGCGACGAGGTCAAGTGCTGTGACACCAACGGCCACCTCGAGGTCAACGGGGACTCTCTCGACGAGCCCTATGTCCTCGATGAGAGCCTGACCCACGATGTGACCTTCGACGTCAAGGTTCCCAAGAAGCACATCTGGGTCATGGGCGACAATCGTGGCAACTCCGCCGATTCTCGCCTCCACATGGGCGATCCGGGAGGCGGGTTCGTGCCGGTCTCCAACATTGTCGGCAAGGCCTGGCTGCGTGTATGGCCCTGGAACCGTGCCGGTTTCGTCAAATACCCCGATACCTTCAACGCCCTCAACAAGAAGAAATGACTCGGCTGCCCAAGGGTTTGACGATTCGCCGGGACGCCGGCCTCTACGGCTATGAGCGGGCCCTCAAACGCCAGGGCCTGATACCGATCGCCGGAGTCGATGAGGCGGGCCGAGGAGCCTGCGCCGGCCCTTTGGTTGCGGCGGCCGTCATCCTTGACGGGCCAATCACCGGTCTGGCCGATTCCAAACTGTTGACCGAAAAGCGCCGCGAAGCCTGCTTCGACCTGATCATGGCAAAGGCCGCAGACGTCTCGGTTGTTTCCATCCCACCCGGCGAGTGCGACCGCCTAGGCCTTCAACGTGCCAATATCGAGGCGCTGCGTCGAGCCCTCGCGAGGTTGACGGTTCGGCCCGCGTACGCCCTCACCGACGGCTTTCCGGTCGACGGCCTCGGCATACCGGGTCTTGCGATGTGGAAGGGCGACCGCGTGTCCGCCTCGATCGCCGCAGCTTCGGTGATCGCGAAGGTGACACGCGATCGCGCGATGGTGCACCTGCACGATGAGTTTCCGGCGTACGATTTCGCCACGCACAAGGGCTATGTCACCGCCGTTCACGAAGCGGCGTTGTGGGCGCACGGCCCGTGTGCAGAGCACCGGCATACTTATGTGAACGTCCGAGCAGCCCAGGAGAAACG
>JBDSQP010000424.1:0-7837 GCA_039929755.1 Aeromicrobium sp.
ATCAACCTCCGCGAGAGTTTTGCCTATTCGAACGGCGACGAGGATGTGCCTTTCCTTTCGACCGTCGGCCTGCCCCGGGCGGTCAATCCCGGCAAAGCGCTGCTTGCCCATGCTCAGGAAGCCGGCTGGCCGGTGTTCCGTTTCGCTGACCGGGGCCGGCCATCTGTGACGCGAATTGCCCGAACGGCCGCGGCCTACGGCGCGATGGCGACAGCGATGGGGGCCGGTCTCTCGCTCGGGCTCATCAATCGCAATCAACGAGTCGGGCTCGACACCGTTTCGGCCTTGATCGGCGACCTTGCCCTTCCCCTGGCCGGTGTCAGTCTGAACGTTCAAGGCGAGGAACACCTATGGAGTCATCGCCCGGCCGTCTTCCTCTTCAACCATCAGAGCCAGCTCGACATGCCGATCCTTTGCAAACTCCTGCGCAACGGATTCACCGCCGTCGCCAAGAAGCAGCTCGCGAACGATCCCTTCTTCGGTCTGGCGTTTCGGGCTGCGGGCGTCGCGTTCGTTGATCGCTCCGGCAAAGCCGATCCCCGCAAGGCGCTCGAGCCCGCGGTCGAGCGTCTCCGCGAGGGCGTTTCGGTGGTCGTTGCGCCGGAGGGTACGCGTTCGCTGACCCCGGCGCTGGATGCTTTCAAGAAGGGCGGATTCCATCTCGCGATGCAGGCCGATGTGCCGATCATTCCGATCGTGATCCGCAATGCCGGGGAACTTATGTGGCGCGACTCCGCGACAATCGGCCCCGGCGAGGTGGATGTCGCGGTCCTCCCACCGATCGATGTCAGCGACTGGACCACCGAGGACCTCGACGAGCGCATCGCGGAGGTTCGCGGCCTCTATCTCAAAACCCTCGCCGACTGGCCGTCTCCGCACGCGTCGACGCAAGCCCTTTGATCACGCCTGACGCCCCTCGACATGGCACCATGGACCGACCACTTGTCCGAGCTCCCGGAGGATCGATGCGCACCAACCCCCTCTGCTATCTCGCCGCGTTCCTGCTGGTGCTGGGCGGTTGGATCGCGGCAGCGGCCATTGCAGCCACGTCCTGGGAGAACCTGCATACGACCAGCATCACCCGAATTGAGAACGGCAAGAAGATCGACGTGACCGCCCGCGGCGTCGCATTCTTCACCGACATCGTCCAGGAACGGGATGTGACCTGCCGGAGCAATCCCGAGAAAGCACTCAAGATCCAGGGCGCGAAGTTCGACCTTCTCAATGACGACGGCGACCACCGGTGGCACATGCTCAGCACAACAATCGGCGCCAAGGCCGGTTCGTATGCGGTGGCGTGCACACCCAAGGACCGGTCCGTCGACACGGCGAGCTACGGCTATGCCGAACTGCCAAGTTTTCGCAATGCAACGGTAGGCAAAGGAATCGGCAGCATCGCGACGCTCGCGGCCGCAATCCTCGCGGGATGGACCTATTGGGGTCGCCGCACGGAAAGAAAGTTGGCATCCTTTGAGTCTCCTTGAGTTGTACGTCAAGGGGTGGCACGACAGTGCGGCCTCGGTGATTGACCTGCTGCCTACCCTCAGCGAGGCCGATTGGTCGGCCCAGACTGATTGCCCCGGATGGACAGTCAGGGACGTCGCGGCACATCTCGCTCACCTCGAGAACGAACTCGCGGGCGGCAAGTCGGTTAAACCCGATGCCGGTGCAACCGCCGTCATCGCCGCTTACACCCAGGCCGGGGTTGATGCGCGGCGCGAAGACACACCGGGACAGCTGATTGCCGAGTTCGCCGATGCGGTAGCGGTCCGGGCCAGAGCCTTGGCCGACCTCCCCGACGACCCTGACGCTCGCGCGCCGGTGACCCCCGGTGGGGTCAACTGGAGCTGGGACTCGCTGCTGCGCAACCGCGCGATCGACGTATGGGTGCACGAGCAGGACATCCGGCGCGCAATCAACCGGCCCGGCGGCCTCGACTCGACCGGAGCCCAGATCGCGACCACGACATTCAGGTTGGCCATGTCGTTCGTCATCGGCAAGAAGGTCAGACCTGCGCCGGGCACGACAGTCCGCTGGCATGTCACCGGCGAGATCCCGTTCAACCTGACGATCGTCATGGGCGACGACGGGCGGGCGAAGCCATTGGAGGCATCCGGAGATGACCCCGATGTCCTTCTCACCATGAAGAGCGAAGACTTCACCGTTCTGGCAGCCGGGCGCCGGACTGCCGATCTACTCGACATCAGCGTCGCCGGCGACACCTCGCTCGCCGATGCCGTCCTCGCGGCAATGCCAGTGACCTTCTGATCTGGCGACAGGTCCGGCCACATCCCAAATAAGTATCAGTAGGCTGGTCGCATGACCTGGTCGACGAAAGACATCCCTGATCTGACCGGCAAACGTGCTGCCATCACCGGCGTCACGGGTGGTCTGGGTGTGAATGCCGCGATCGGGCTCGGGCGAAGCGGCGCGTCACTCCTGGTGACCGCCAGGGATGACGCAAAGGCCGAAATGGCACTGGCCCGCATTGCCAAGGATGCCCCCGGCACACCGGTCGAAGTCATCGAACTCGACCTGGCCGACCTCGCCGCCACCAAGGCTGCCGCCGACAAGATCGTTTCGGCCGTCGAGCACCTCGACATCCTGATCAACAACGCCGGAGTGATGGGAACGCCGAAGCGCCTCACCGTCGACGGCTTCGAGCTCCAGATCGGCACAAATCACCTGGGGCACTTTGCCTGGACGGCAACACTGTGGCCGCTGCTGAACCGAAGCCAGACCCGGGTCGTCACGGTCGCCTCATTCGCCCACAAATGGGTTCGGGGTATCGACCTCCGGTCGCTGACGACCGAGGGCTCGCCGGGTCGCTATCGCAAATGGCAGTCATACGGCGCATCCAAGTTGGCCAACCTCCTGTTCATGCTCGAATTCGACCGGCGACTCAAAGGGTCCGGACTAACCACCACCAGCGTCGGAGCTCACCCCGGATATGCCTCGACCAACATCACCTCGGCCGGTCCGACCCTCGGCGGCAACTCGCTGTCCTCGATGGGCATGCACCAGGTCTCGAAGTTCGTCGCTCAATCGGCGGCAATGGGCGCCTGGCCCCTTCTGATGGCGGCAACGGATGAGAGTTTGGCGGGCGGCGAATACGTCGGCCCATCACACATGGCGCAGATGCGCGGCGCCCCCAAGCTCGTGGGCATGACGTCGACGGCGCACAATGCGGAGCTCGGCGACAGTCTCTGGGCCGCTTCTGAACTGGCTGTTGGCGTCGACTTCGACATCTGAGACCCATAGGTTGACGTCATGGTCTCCACGATCCGAAACCTCGAGCCCTCCGACCACGACGCAGTTCTGGCGCTCAATCAGGGCGCTCTAGATGCCGTCGCTCCCCTGGACATGGAGCGGCTGAAGTGGATTGTCGGGCTTGCTTCTGGCGCACTGGTGGCCGATTCCGATGGGGAGATTGCCGGTTTCGTGATCACGATCGCGCCGGGCACGGCCTACGACTCGATCAACTACCGGTGGTTCGAGGAGCGTTATGAGAAGCACTGCTATCTCGACCGGATCGTGGTCGCGTCGACCCATCGCCGGCTCGGCATCGCCTCGCAGCTGTATGACGTCATCGAGCAACGACTGCCCGTAACCCTCGAGGTCTACGCCGAGCCGCCGAACGAGCAATCACTCGCCTTCCACGCTGTACGCGGGTATGAAGAGATCGGCCGAGTGCCTCAGGACAACGGCAAGGTCGCCGCCATGTTTGTGAAGAAATAGAAGTTTGGTCAGCCGAGGTTTGAGGGCCTGGCGCCCGGATCCTCTTCGAGGATGCGTGCCCGGGTCTTCACGCGGTAGCGCCAGATCTGAATGAGCCCGAGGCTCCAGAGGACGTATTGCGCCGACATTGCCCAGCGGAATGCCGAGGGCGAGTAGTTCGTGCCCGAGCCGGGCGTGCGCCAATCGAGGATCAGGCCGATCGAGACGACCAAAATGAGGCTCGCGACGAACCCGCCCTGATTGATGATGCCGGTCGAGCTGCCCAGTCGATGGGGCGGATTGGACGTGCGCCCGAAGTCGAAGCCGATCATGGACGCCGGGCCGCCAACACCCACGACGATGACGAGGACAACGAGCAGCGCAAGCGGCGCGTTTCCGGGCCACGCCAGCACCACGCTCCATACGGTCACGATCGAAAGGACGATTCCCAGGACCAGGGTCGAACGATGCCAGGGGTGGTTGGTGATGATCCAGGCGAGGATCGGGCCGGCGACCATGACCGCGATGACGAGGATCGTCAGCAAGACTCCGGCCGTGGCCGTCGAAAGCTGTTCGCCCTTGACGAAGAACGGGTAGCCCCACAGGAGCCCGAGGGTCGTTGCGCTGAATTGGGTCGAAAAATGAGTCCACAATCCAAGGCGCGTGCCCGGATGCGCCCAGGATTCGGAGAGACTCTTGCGCACTTCCGTCAGCGAGAGCGGCGGACCAGTGAGTGAGCGTTCGTCGGGCGAGTCGTGGATGACGATCAGCAGCGCCAAGCCCACGACGATGCCGATGCTTGCCGCGATCAGGTACGACTTGGTCCAGCCAAGATTGCGAAGGGCGATCGTCATCGGTACAGCCGCGGCGATCGCGCCCATTTGCCCGAGCACGCCAGTCATCTGTGTCACCAGCGGTATGCGCCGGGCCGGGAACCATGTGTTGACGAGTCGCAACACACAGATGAAGATCATCGCGTCGCCGGCACCGACGAACAACCGGGCCAGCAAAGCTAGCGAATAGGTGTTGGAGAAGGCGAAACCGGTCTGCGCCAGGGTCAACGTGAGGACACCGGCGATCATGATGCGCCGCGAGCCGAAACGGTCAAGCAACAACCCAACCGGTATCTGCATCGCCGCGTAGACGAGCAATTGCATCATGACGAAGGTCGACAATTGCGAACTCGAAATGTGGAAGCGATCGGTCGCGGCGAGGCCGGCGACCGCCATCGACGAACGATGGAACACCGCAAGCAGATAGACGGCGAGCGCTACCAGCCAGATGCCGACGGCGCCTTTTGGGCGATCGTCCTCAGGTTGGCTCACCGAGCCATTCTAGGGCTCAGCTCAGACCGTCACCGACGGCTGAGACGGCTGCTTGGAAACGCGGTCTATGTAGGCCAGCCCGATTGCCGAGGCGATGAAAGCCATGTGGATGATGGTCTGCCATTTCATGACTTCGGGTTCGATCCGTTCGGCCTGCAAGAAGGTCGCCAGCAGGTGAATCGACGAGATCCCGATGATCGACATCGCGAGTTTGACCTTCAACACATTGGGGTTGACATGCGACAGCCATTCGGGCTGATCGGGATGACCATCCATTTTGATGTGCGACACGAACGTCTCATAGCCGCCGATGATCACCATGATCAGCAGGTTGGCGATCATAATGACGTCGACAAGGCCGAGCACTGTCAACATGATGGCGTTTTCGCTGATGTGGCCCTTGGTGACGAACTCCTCGACCAGATGCCACAGCTCAATCCAGAAGTGCACTACATAGACGCCTTGCGCAACGATCAAGCCAAGATAGAGGGGAGCCTGCAACCAACGGCTGAAGAAAATGGTCGAGCCAACATAGTTGGCGAGATATCGCTCTGGCGGTGAGGTCAGTTGGGTCATAGGCCTCGAACTCTAATAGGTCAGGGCAAATCCAGGATTGCTCAGGATGGCCGCGACATCAGCGAGGAACCGCGAGCCCTGTTCACCGTCGACGAGACGATGATCGAAAGACAGCGCCAGCGTTGTCACGTCGCGAACGACCAGCTCACCGTCGGCATCGACCCACGGACGCTTGTTGATCGCGCCCACGGCAAGAATGCCGGCTTCGCCCCGGTTGAGGATCGGCGTTCCGGCATCGATTCCGAAGACACCGATGTTGGTGATCGTGAAGGAGCCTCCCGCCATCTGGGCGGGTTGGGTCTTGCCTTCGCGTGCCGTCCTGGTGAGCACGCCGAGTGCCTCAGCGAGCTCGAGCATCGACATCTGGTCGGCGCCGACAATGTTGGGCACAACGAGTCCACGTGGTGTGGCGGCGGCGATACCGAGGTTGACCGAACCCTTGAGGACGATCTCCTGGGCGGCTTCATCCCACGAGGAGTTGAGGTCGGGCGTGCGTTTCATCGCGAGGCATACGGCCTTGGCGACTACCAGCAGGGGCGAAACCTTGACGTCGGCGAACGCCTTGTCCTTCTTGAGGGACGCAACGAGTTCCATCGTCTTGGAGATGTCGATCGTGACCCACTCGGTCACATGAGGGGCTGTGAACGCGGAGGCGACCATCGCTTCTGCGGTCATCTTGCGGACGCCCTTGATCGGTATGCGCTTGTCGGCCAGCACAGGGCGCTCGAGGGCGGGGACTTCTTCGACGGTGCCACTGTGAGATCCGGCAAAGGCTTCGACATCAGCACGCGTGATCACGTCGCCGACCGCGGGCACGAGTTGGAGGTCCACGCCGAGGTCTTTGGCGAGCTTGCGGACCGGGGGCTTGGCGAGCACGCGCAACGGGCGTGCTGCTTCGACAACGGCGGCGGCCGTCACCGGCAGCGTGTGTTGTGCAACCTTTTCGACATCGACCGAGGCCACTGCCGACTTGCGGGTGCGCCTCTTCAATGATGTGGTGCGCGGTCCGTAGCCGACCAGGACCGGATTGCGCTCCTCGACGACGGGAACCAGGTCTTCGGGAGAAGCCTGCTTTGGGGCTCCAACGATCTCTTCATCCGCACTGGTCACGGTAATGATCGGGGTGCCGACTGCAACGGTCTCGCCTTCGTCGGCCAGAAGTGCGGTGACAGTTCCTTCATACGGACTGGGCAGCTCGACGATGGATTTGGCCGTCTCGATGTCGACGATGATGTCGTTGACCTTGATGACGTCGCCGACCTTGACCTTCCAGGACACAATTTCTGCTTCGGTCAGGCCTTCGCCGACATCGGGGAGATTGAATTGGCTCATCACAGGTCCTAAAAAGCGAGGGAACGGTCGACGGCATCAAGGATGCGATCGAGGCTGGGCAGGAACTCTTCCTCGATCCGACTGGGCGGGTAAGGGAGGTCGTAGCCTGTGACTCGCAGGACCGGGGCTTCGAGTGAGTAGAAGCATTCCTCGGTGACGCGGGCGGCGATTTCGGCACCGATGCCGAGCGTTTGGGCGGCTTCATGGACCACGATCGCGTGCCCCGTCTTGCGGATCGACTGGTGGACCGGGTCGAGGTCGAGGGGCGACAGCGTGCGAAGGTCGATGACCTCAAGTTCGATACCATCCTCGGCGGCGGCCTCGGCGGACTCCATACACGTTTTGACCATGGGCCCGTATGCCATCAGGGTCGCCGCGTTGCCTTCGCGAATGATTCGAGACTTGTGCAGCGGCAGCGGCTCGGCGCCGAGCTCGACTTCGCCCTGATCCCAATAGCGTCGCTTGGGCTCCATGAAGACGATCGGGTCATCGCTGGCGATGGCCTGTTGAATCATCCAGTAGGCATCGTTGGAGTTGGAGCACGACACGACCTTGAGGCCCGCCGTCAGCGCGAATTGGCCTTCGGGGCTTTCGGAGTGATGCTCGACCGCGCCTATGCCGCCACCGAAGGGGATGCGGATGACGATCGGCATCTTGACCTTGCCGGCGCTTCGGAAATGCAGTTTGGCGACCTGGCTGACGATCTGGTCGTATGCCGGGTAGACGAATCCGTCGAACTGAATTTCGAGCACTGGCCGATAGCCACGCATGGCCAGGCCCACGGCGGTGCCGAGAATGCCCGACTCCGAAAGGGGTGCGTCGATGACACGGTTTTCGCCGAAGTCCTTCTGGAGGCCGTCGGTGATGCGGAAGACACCGCCAAGGCG